>JBBITC010000011.1:0-10081 GCA_037440965.1 Candidatus Aenigmatarchaeota archaeon
TTCTTCCAATTTTACCCTCCTTTCCAGTAATTAATTATAAATAATTAAATATAAATAATTTATTATAAGGAAAAAAATGGCTTCAGTAGCAGTTGATGATGAACTTCACCAGAAATTGAAAGTAAGATGTTCAGAGCTAAGACTAAAGATAAAAGATGTTGTGAATCAGCTAATAGCAGAATGGTTAAAAAAACATGAGAAATGAAAAATATTTTATCTCAAAAAATGAAATAAAAATTGATAGACTTGAGAAAAATAGGAATAATTTCTGGAAAAGGTGGGGTAGGAAAAACTACTTTAGTTGCTAATTTAGGCTTAGCTTTGACAGAATTTGAAAGAAATGTTGCTGTAGTTGATTGCAACCTGACAACAGCTCATTTAGGCTTTCACTTTGGTCTTTTTTACTTCCCTAAAACAATAAATAATGTTTTGAAAGGGGAAGCTAGTCTAGAAGAAGCTATATACTTTCATTCTTCTGGATTAAAAATAATTCCAGCTTCTCTTTCTCTTGAAGATATAGTTGAGGTTAATATAAGCACTTTAAAATATTTCTTGAACAGTTTAAAGGATGTTGAAATACTGCTTTTAGATTCTGCTCCTGGTTTTGGAAGAGAAGCAGTAAGTGTTTTGAACGCTAGCGACGAAGTAATTTTTATTACAAACCCTAACCTAAGTGCAGTTTCAGACATAGAAAGAGCTTATAAAATAGTTAAAGAGCTTGACCTTATTCCTCTAGGAATTATTTTAAACATGGTAAAAAATGAGCCTTATGAGCTTACAGCTAAAGATGTAGAAGAATTAACAGAAATACCAGTAATAGCAACAATTCCTTACGATAAAAATATTGAAAAAAGTCTTATGAATGGTAGGCCAATAGTTTTAGAAAGTAAATACTCACCTTCAGCCATAGCATTTAGAAAACTTGCTGCTGAAATTTTAGGAGAAAGATATTCTCCACCAAAAACAAGAATTTTTTCTCGAATTTATGAATATTTTAAGCTAAGATTTTCATAAAATTTTATTAGCCTCATAATAAAGCTTTTGAATATTAACTTCAATAATTTAAGAATTATGGAGCTTGAAATCTTAGAAGAAAAGGAGAACCCATTTTTTGAAAGAAAAGAGTTAAAGTTAAGAATAAAACATGAAAAAGCTCCTACTCCATCAAAACAAGAATTGAAAAAAGAGATAGCTTCTAAATATTCTGTTCCAGAGGAAAACATTCTTCTAGACTACATTCTAACTAAGAAAGGTTTGAATGAAGCTATAGCCAAAGTAAAAATTTATAAAGAAAAAGTTCATCAAAAAGTTTCTAAAGAAAAAGTTAAAGAAGAGAAAAAGGAGGAAGTACAAAATGAAGCACAAGCCAGTGAAACAAAGTGATTATTTTAAAATAGAGGGTGGAAGAGTTTCAAGGTTAAGAAGAATTTGTCCAAAATGTGGTAATTCTTGGCTTGCCTATCATGAAAATAGGTATTACTGTGGAAAATGTGGTTATACCGAGTTAAAATTAAATAAGACTTAAAGTTTCAGAAATTCTTACAAATTCTGGCCCAGTAGTGGATTCACCTATTACCGCCCCATTGCTATTAGCAAAACCACAAGAACCTACAAAAGGTGAACCAAAGTTTGCGGTTCCTATATCTGTTTTTACTTTTAAAACCTCTTCTACAATTTTAATTTCTTCTTCTTTTGCGTCTCTGTGAATTAAGCAACCTTTATTATTTGCTATTCCACAAGAACCCAAAGTTTTTATTTCCCCTATGCTTAAAAATTCAGAGTTAACCCCAAGTAAATTTTCAATTTCCTTTTTCTCTTTTTTTGTAAAAACTTTACTTATAATCGCACCATTATCATTACACAATATTAGATTCCCCAATGCAGTAAATCTTGATTTAATTATTCCAATGTTAACCCCAAATTCCTTTTTAATTTCTTTAAAAACTTCAAATTCTTTCTCTGCTAAAATTTTTGGTAAAACTATTCCATTAGAATTCAAACAACAAAAAATTCCAACCAAATCTGTTCTAGCAACAGTAACAGGATAAACTTTTACTTTAAGCAATTCTTCAATTTTCTTCTTACTATTAACTGGAATCAAGCTACTTAAAACACAAAACTTATCACAAGCCTTCCCGTATATTCCAATATTATGATCTCCAAAAAAATTTGTTTGAAGAATTTTCATTCAGCTCATCAGTTCTACTTTTGAAGTTTTATCATCTATTTTCACGATCTTAAGTCTAAATTTTGTTAAAGGCTTTTTTGAGCTTGACCAAATTTTTTGATTCAAAGAACTATCTATTTTTATTTTCTCAGTCTTGAGAATTTTTTTAGTTTTTTCTTTTAGAATTCTTAAGGCTGCTTTGCTTCTCTTCCATCTTGGAACCTTAACCAAATCTTTTCTTATGTTAATTGTTACTATTTTCTCTTCCATCTCAAACCCTTAATCTAGTTCTTCTCCATCTTTTAACTTTATTCACATCTACCCTTCTTGTTCTCGCCCTCTTAAGCCCAAATTTTCTTATATCTACCCATCTTGGTGCCATTTTTGTTTTCCTTATCTTTCCAAGTTTTATCTTTTTTGTCAAACTTTTTATTGCCATTTTTATCCCAAAATTTTCCTTATTTCCTTACTTTTTTTCACAGCAATATCAATCATTTTAAGAATATCGTCAAAATCTAATTCCTTAAGTTGCTTTTGTAAAGAACAAATTTTGTCATCATCTCTAACAGAAATACTTAGTTTTGAATCAAAAATTTTCTCTTCTTCTATTGTTGGATCCAAAAGAAACTTATCCCCAGCTTTACAAACACTTATGTTTATTGGTCTAAAAACTACTGGCAAATTCTTTTCAAACTCTTCTCTTATTATTTTTTCTCCTTCAACTTTCGGTATCTTTGTGTTAAGCAAGGCAGCAATTGCTGCTAAGGCAGAAGCATCTAAAAGGTTTCCCTTATCATTTATCATATGAATATCAATAAAAATACACCAAACCTTTTCTCCTGGCTGAATGCAAAGCTTATTTAACTCTATACACTTTGATTCCCTAATTCCCCTATCAACAACTCTTGCTAGTTCTATCGCATCTTCTCCTGGAGGTCCTGTATCAAACTCAGGAGAGGCTAGGGGTGTAAATTCTGCATTTACTACTAAAGTTCCTTCTTCAGGTGTGTCAGGAAAAGGAGTGCCAAAGTCCATCTTTACTCCTGCAATAACTTCTGTTTCTCCAAGCTTTACTCTAGCAGAGCCTTCTGCTTTTTTAATTATTCCTTGCTCTATTTCTATTTTTCTAAATTCATCAAAACTTCTTCCATCAATCCTTTTTCCTTTCTCTATAAGTTCTAAAGCATACTTTTCCTCTATCATTCAACTCTCCTGTACTTTTCTTTTAAAACGCTTTTTTGCATTTCATAAATTTTTTTGCAAGTATTTCTTGCAAGTTCTAAAAGTTTTCCAATTTCTTCTTTAGTCAGGTTTCCATCCATCTGCAAAAGCGTAACTTTATTTTTTGTTGGCATCGTAGCAAAAGCTAAATCTGCTTCTGAATTTTTATCTTCATCTCCATTCAAATCCAAGATTAAAGTTCCATCAATCTTCCCAACAGAGCAGGCTGTAACCAGGTCTCGCATAGGAACACCAGCACTTGCTAAAGCTAAAGAGGCAGCATTTATTGCAGTAACTCTTGTTGAACCATCAGCTTGCAAAATTTCAACAAAAATGTCAATCGTTGCTCTTGGAAAATCCTCAACAAAAATTACAGGTTCTAAGGCAAGCCTTATAACTTTTGTAAGCTCTATGCTCCTTCTATCTGGACCAGAAGATTTTCTTTCATCAACAGAAAATGGCGCCATATTATATCTACACCTAAGCACACAAGTTTCCAATTCTTGCAAGTGTCTTGGAAATAAAGCTCTTGGTCCATAAACTGAAGCTATAGCTACAGTATTTCCAAATTTTACAAGCGCAGAACCGTCAGCTCTGCTAACTACATCAACCTTCATTTCTACAGGTCTTAGCTCTTGAGGAGCTCTTCCATCAATCCTTTTTCCTTCTTTAATCAAATCCTTTTTTTTCATTTTATTCACCCAACATTTTTTCAATCTTTTCTGTAAGTCCGATTATGTGCGATTCTTTTTCTATTGTTAAAATAGCTTCTATAGCTTTATCCTTTCTTTCTCCTCTTAACCAAATTATTCCATTCTGGCCTACTATTATTTCACATCCAGTTTTCTTTTTAATCAAGTTTATCATGCTACCTCCTTTTCCTATTATTCTTGGTACTTTTGTTGGTGTAACTTTAATAATAATTCCTTCTCTTAATTTTTTACACCCAAAATCTCTCATAGAAACTTGCACTATCTTGTTTTTTGTAACTTTTGATATTTTACAATAAATAACATCATTGATATCATAAAATTTGCTTATGTCTGTTCTTGAAATATCAACAAACTCTTCAACACCTTCAGCAAGAGGTAGAAATGCTGTGTATGGTGAATTAATATTTACACCCCATCCAGATATCTCAACTTCAGATATTATACCAATAACTTTTTGCCCTACTTGAGGGATATAAGTTCCAGCCAAAGGTATGACTGATATTTCATCTTCTTCTATTTTTGGAATACCTAAAACTTTTGAATAAACTTTTTCACCTTCTAGATAAACACCTCTTCCTATTTTTTTTCCATTTCTTTCAGCTATAAATTCACCAGGTAAAACAACTTCCAAAACATTTTTTTCATTCATATGTCTTCCCTTTTTATTATTTTTGATTCAAAATTTCCGTGAGTTAAAGATGAAATCTTTTGAAAAATTTCATCTTGCACACCAGCCAAAACTTCAATACTTAATTCTAAACTTCCATCATCTAACCATTTTTCATTCTTCATGTCTGCCGACCTTTTTATTATCGAAAAAACTTTTGATGAATATTGGGGTGGAATTTTAAATTGTATAACTACCTTTTGAAATTTTATGGGCAATAAAGCTTTTATTTCTTTTAAAACTTTATCAACTTGAAGCTCAGCATCAACAAAGGGATCTATACTCACCCCAGCTTGTTCCATAGCATTTAAAATCCTTTGAGGAGGATGAGGGGTGTTTGTTTGTGGATTAATACCTTTTCTTGCTATTATGTTTGCTATTTGATTCTTTTTCTGCTCCACCATCTGTCTTCTTTGTTCAGTTGTTAATTGTAGTTCGCCTTCCTTTATTATTTTTTCTGCAACTTTGAAAATGTTAGTAGTACCAAAAAGTTTTTGAAGCTCACTTTCTGGCACACATTCAGTACTTCTCACATCTCGATAAATTGCTGGATAGGCTAAAATTTCATCCATGTTTATCTTAGCACCTTTTTTAAATTCTAAGGCTTTATAAGGGTCTACCAAAATCTCAAATTTTTTTCCTGAAATAAATAGCCTTGAGACTACAGCCTTATCAATACTTACACTCAAAGAATCACTTTAAAATCTTTTTTATTTCTTCTTCATTTAACTTTTTAAATCTTTCGCCTTTTTTTATTATTGCTATGTCTATTGTGTTTTCTCTTTTCTCTTTTTCTGTTTTGTTGATTATATCAATTGTAATGTTTATAGCATCCTTTTCACTTAGGTCTGCTTTCCATTTCTGCTTTAATATCTTGTTTGCTATTACTCCACCTCTTCCTATCGCATAGGCATACCATTCATAAAGCATTCCTGAAGGGTCTGACTCAATTAAATGCAAACCACTTTTGTCTGCTCCACCTATTAGAAATGATACACCAAAAGGTCTCAAACCAGCATACAAGGTTGAAAGCTGCATTCTATCACCAATTACTCTAGCTAGGCTCCAAACATCTATTGGTTCATCATAAGTGATTCTATGAACTTGGGCCTTTATCCTTGCTTGATTTGCTAAGATTCTTGCATCAGCAAGAAGCCCAGAAGCTACTGCTCCTACATGTTCATCTATTTTGAATATTTTTTCTATAGTTTGAGATACCATTAAACTTGCTGCTGGTTTTACTGTTGCTAGTAAAACACCATCTTTAAAAACAATTCCTAGGCAAGTGGTTCCTCTTTTTACAGCTTCTTTTGCATACTCAACCTGAAAAAGCCTACCATCTGGTGAGATTCCGCATCAGTTAGTTTTTAAACTAACTAATTATACGGCGATGGTTCTGTCATAACCCATTTGAGTTTGCAAGAGTGATTTATACCCTTACAAAATACTCTGGGAGTATTTCAACCATCGTACATCACCAATGAGAAATTAGCTCTAAACACTTTTTATCACCTCTGATACAATTAATTCTTAATTATTTTTGTATTTTAAAATTTATATATTATTTAAATTTTAATTCCACAACCTGTGACTAGTGTGATAAGATAGAGTAGTGAAGTAGCTTAAAGCGGTAAAGAAACAAACCCAGATAATAACTACCATCAGTTTATGATCAGTGATGGTATGTTATTTGCCTTCCAGAAAACTTTGTTTTTAGTGCCAATTTTTATAACTAAATTCTTTTTATGAAGTTGATTAAGATGCTTCCATATAGTCTTTTGATCTCTATTTAGTTTATTAGCCAATTCTCTACTTTTCATTTGTCTATTTCCCAATTCTTTTAATATCTTAAATTTTGCCTCTTTTTTGCTAAATTGTAATTGCTTGAAGTTATTAATTATAAAGTTTAACTTTTCTTGTTTAATTCTGTGAACGAATCCTATATTTTCATTGAAATTTTTCAAATTTTCTAAGCCAATAATTTTAAATCCAAGTTGAACAGAATCATCATTTTGAGAACGTTTAAATGTATTAGTGGTTTTAATACCTAGTTCCAACAGAATTTCTTTTATATCATCTATAAACTTAAAATGAGAGTTTAACAAATTTACTTTTTTATTTAGACCAATTCCTATACAAAAGCCTCCTTGTGCAGTTTCAACCCAAGCTTCATCATCAAATAAAGCTCTCAAAAAAGCTGATTTAATTTTTATATCTCCATTTTTAATCCAAGTAGGTATAGAGAATGATTGAGTTGTCTTACGACCTGTAGGAGCTCCACACAATATAAGTAATCTTGCAACAATCGCTGGAAAATTTAAATCAAAAATTTCCTTATCATGTCTTAAAACTTCCTTTCTTCTGATACCAAAAATTATTTTTACTAATTCTTTTACTTCATTAATTAATTCAATGGATTTATTTGCAAAATGAAAATGTCGTTGGTCTTTATGAAGGTGACCATCACCGAGTATGTGACCTATCAAAACTGCAAGGTGAACATTGCTTTCAATAGGAAAAGTTAATGTAGCAATATTTCTTCCAGATTTTAATTGTACCATGTTATTTTTTGTTCCAACTATTTTAATTGTATTAGGTAAATCTTCCAATCCAATCAATTTCATTTTCATCACTTTCAATTTTTCAAAAAGAATTTAGTAACATATTTTATTTACCACTTTCGGTGGTGGTATTCCATTTATCTGATTAAAAATTTTAGTTTATAAAAATAGAAGCAAAAAAAGAATTACAGCCACAATTAAATAAGTAACTATAAAAGTTCGTGAATATTTTTTATACAATTCTATAGGCCATTCCCACATTTCAAAATTTCTTTTTAATTGCATAAGAAATTTAATAGACCAAATAAGAGTAATAAGTTCTATAACTATAATGATAATATCCAATTTAAAACCTGGTATTTGGGTTATTTGTACGATAATCCAAAAACCTATAAAAAATATTAAAAGAGAAATTATAGAAATAATAAATTCAAATTTCCCTAAAATAACTAATCTTTGAACTGCTTTTCTTCGACCTTCTCCATATTTCCATGCTAATTTCCATATAACTATTAAATTTCAACCTGTTAAAAAGTAGTAAGCTAAAAATGTGCCGATAACCCATGAGAGTGGTAAGCCGATTGCCATTTTAATAAAATCGTAAGTCCAAATGAATAAAAAAGACGGAATAAATATCAAGAAGAAATATTTCATCAATTTTTTTGCTTTTTCTTTTTCATTATCTAAAAATAATTTAGTCATTTTAATCTTAATCCTTTTATAGTTCCTGATACTTTTAAAATTTTAGGTACTACTCTTATATCTCCCAACCTTGAAATTAAACTCAAGCAAGCAATAGCTTGGGAAACAGATTTGCTATTAGTTCTTATAACCCCAATTTGTTTTTTTTCATCGTATAAATTCTTAATTAACCATAACCATGCTTTTGAAATTCCATATTCACCAAAAAATTCCAACCCACAATTCCAGATCGCATTTTCTAAATCAGAATAGCTAATAGACTCTTCTGAAATTATTTGAAAAGCTATATATCTTTCTTTTTCCCTTAGCGTGGGAGATAAAATTTTTAATTTTTTTTGCTTCATACTAATCCCAATAAGTATCTTTTTCTGTGTAGTTTGTCTTAAAAACCAGTAGGACGAATTCCATGTTTGTGTTGTTGATTATCCCATGCACATCTCCGGGCTCGCATAGAAAAACATCTCTAGGTTTTATCATCTAATCACCTCAACTCCAGGTATTATCCAGTTTTTATTTTTTCTCTTACTTATTCTTTTAATTATTTCTTGAGGAACTTTTGAAACTGCTTCTTTAGCTTCTTTTGGTTCTAAACCAAGCTGACATCCCATAGAAATTAATGAATAAGGGTCTCTCATTTCAAAATGGTTTATTGCCCCTGAACAAATTATTAAAGGCACTTTATATTTTTTTGAAATTCTAACATTTTGCTGGATATTTTTTAAAACCAATGATCTCGTTCTTTTTGTCGTGAACATAATCTCTCTAAAGTTTATTTCTATGGCTGTAAAATTCTTTGCTGCTAACTTTGCTAAAGTATGGTTTAGTCCAGGATCTTGTCTTCCAAGCTCAGGATGGTTTAAAATATCAACTTCAGGAGTTTCACATGCTTCTCTATTTAGTTCTATTTCTCCTCCTCTTACAAGTAAAACATCAAACTCTTTTCTTCTTTTAGCTAAATTCTTTAATTCCTTTGAGTTTCTTGCTTCAAAACCAAGAAAAATTTCGATTCCAAAATCTTTTTTTACTTTTTCAATTTCTGTTTTAAGTATTTCCTCCTCTTTTTTATCTAAGGGATAAGCAGTAAAACAAAATCCTTTGAACCCTAAAGTCTTGGCCATAGATGCCAATTCTTCTATGTTTGATTCTCCTCCTGAAAAAATAGAATGCACGTGGAAATCAAAAAAGTTCATTGTACTCACTTTTTAAAATTTGTTTTCTCAATTTAAATTGCTCTTCTCAAATATTTTAAAGCTTTTTTTCTGAAGTAAAAATTAACAATTTTTTGACTAAAAAAATGTTGAATTAAAGAAGCTATAAAGTTCGTATCTTTCAAAGGACTTCTTTTTACTTCAGAGGGTATTCTAGTAAACGCCTTATATATTCTTTCTTCTTTGTCAAAATAGACTACTAAAAAACCAAGACTTTCTTCTGGCTTTCCGTTAGAAATGTTAAGTATTGTGAAAGAATTTTTATCCAATTTTTCTTCTGAGCAATAAACCTTTAAACCATAAAAAAGACCTTTAAGGTCATAAGCTAGTGAAAGAAGTTTTTTAATTGGTAAGCTTCCAATATAATCCATAGAAAATTATTGTTTGAAAAAGGATTAAAACCTAAATGAAAAAAGTTTAAAAATTTTACCCTAAACTTCTTGATTTTTTTCCAGCAGCAGTTAAGCCACGAAAAACTCTCTTTCTATTAGCAGGCAAACAAATCCAGTTTATTTTTGGGTCAGCTTTTATGTTAGGATGATTGGGGTCAACTAAAATTACTTCAAAATACTTATGAGTTCCATCTTCAGCCACATAATAAGAATTTAAAACCTCTAAATTTGGAAATTTTCTTTGAGCTTTTTCTTCGGCAATTTGCCTTAAAGATTTTTTTGAAGTAAACTTAACTAAACCAGCTTTGCTTGGTTTTCTTCCTCTTCTCCCGTATAGCTTCCTTCTTCTCCCACCTTTTTTTACTTTAACTCTTGCTAAAACAAAACCTTTTTTTGCTTTATAACCTAAGGCTCTTGCTCTATCTAAACGAGAAGGTTTTTCTATTCTTT
>JBBITC010000012.1:0-9931 GCA_037440965.1 Candidatus Aenigmatarchaeota archaeon
AAATGAAAATTAAACCTACTTATAAAATGTCTTTCAGAAGAAGAAGGGAAGGAAAGACAGATTATAAGAGAAGACTTAGGCTTTTGCTTTCAAAAAAACCAAGACTTGTTATTAGGAAAAGTTTGAAGTATATAAGGGCCCAAATAGTTGAGTTTGATAAAAAAGGAGATAGAACTTTAGCTTTTGCTATTTCAAAAGAATTGAAAAAATTTGGTTGGAATTATTCTTGCGATAACCTACCAGCTTCTTATTTGACTGGGTTGATTGTTGGTAAAAGAGCCTTGGAAAAAGGAATAAAAGAAGCTGTTTTAGATTTGGGTTTAAACCCTTCAACAAAAGGCTCAAGAATTTATGCGTGCGTGAAAGGTGCTTTGGATGCAGGATTGAAAGTGAACATAAGCGATGAGGTTTTGCCAAGCGATGAAAGAATCAGAGGAATGCATATTTCTACCTACATTCAAAAGTTTAAAAATATGCCGCAAGATTTTGAAGTTGTGAAGAAAAAAATTTTAGGTGAGTAGATGGAGGAAGAGAAAATAGAAGAAGAATTACCAAAGGTTGAAGCAGTTTCTGCCTTAGAGAGATGGAAACCTAGGACATCTTTAGGGAAAGAAGTTTTTGAAGGAAAAATTACTGATATAGAGGAAATTTTCAAGTCTGGAAGAAAAATTACTGAACCTGAAATTGTTGACAAGCTTTTACCTAATTTAAAAAATGAACTTATATTGATTGGTGGAAGAACAGGAAAAGGTGGGGGAATTCAAAGAATTCCTGTGAAAATAACAGCAACTATGCATAAGTCTGGGAGAAGGTTCACAACTAATGCTTTTGTGGTTGTTGGGAATGAAGATGGGATAGTAGGAGTTGGAAAAGGATCTGCACCAGAAACAAGGGATGCTATAAATAAGGCTATTCAAAAGGCAAAACTAAACTTGATAAAAATTAAAAGAGGTTGCGGAAGTTTTGAGTGTAGTTGCGAGGAGCATCATTCCATACCTTTTAAGATAAAAGGAAGAAGTGGGTCTGTAAGAGCAGTTCTGATACCAGCACCAAAAGGTGTTGGTTTGGTAGCAAGTGACGAAGCAAAGAAAATTTTAAGATTAGCAGGAATAAAAGATGTTTGGGTAAAGACTTTTGGAAACACTAGCATGAGAATAAACTTGATAAACGCAATTTTTGATGCTTTAAAAAAGCTTTATATGTATGAAAGAGGCGAATAAATGTTTGCAGTAATAAGGATAAGAGGTAAGGCTAGAAAAGAAGTTGAAGATACTTTAAAAATGCTTAGATTAAAAAAAGTTAATAATTGCGTAATTTTGCCAGAAAAACCTGATTTTAAAGGAATGCTTCAAAAGGTTAAAGATTTTGTAACTTGGGGAGAAATAGAAAAAGAGGTTTTAGTTGAGCTGTTGAAAAAAAGGCTGAGAGTAAAAGGAGATAAAAGAGTGGACGAAAAAATGGTTAAGGAATTCACAAAGTTTGAGAGCTTTGAAGATTTTGCTTCTACATTAATTGAAGAAAAAGTAAAAATTAAGGATTTTGAAGGTTTAAACCCTGTTTTTAGACTTACTCCTCCTTCAAAAGGGTTTAAATCAGTAAAGGAGCATTGGCCAAAAGGAGATTTGGGGTATAGAGGGAAAGAAATAAATGAATTAATAAAGAAGATGATTTGATGGTAGTTAGAAGAGAGAAAAAAGTGAGGAAGTTCAGAGGACATAGAACTTATGGATATGGTAGTCATAAAAAGCATCGTGGTAAAGGCTCAAGAGGTGGTCGTGGAAAGGCTGGAATGCACAAGCACAAATGGAGTTATACTGTAAAGTATGCTCCTGATCATTTTGGAAAAAGGGGGTTTAAAAGACCCTTTGAAACTAGAGAAATAAAGGCAATTAACATTGAAGAATTGGAAAAAAAACTTGAAACTTTTTTTGAACAAAAATTAGCAGAAAAGGAAGATGATAAAATAAAGATAAACGTTTTGAAGCTTGGTTATGAAAAGGTTTTGGGTTCAGGAAAGGTTACAAAACCTTTGATAGTTGAAGCTAAATTCTTCACTAAAAAGGCAATAAGGAAAATAGAAGAGGCTGGCGGTAAAGCCATAGTTATTCAATAGTTATATTCTTTGTTATATATTTTTTATAACAGAAATCTTTATTTGTTACAGCTGTAACAAAAGTCTATGGGTTTTGTACTAATCTTTGACATACCAGAAAGAGAAACTGTGGAAAAAGTAAGGATAAATAGAGAGCTACATAGAAGTGAAGCTAAAATGATCCAAAATTCTGTTTGGAAACATGAGAATTTAAATCAACTAATGGATTTTGCAGTGAGAATAAGAAATCTTGGAGGAAAAGCAAGCATCCTAGAAGAAAAATTCATCTTCTAAATATTTAAATTCAAAATTCAATTTTAAAGATAATGGTAGCTATAGAGAAAATTACAAGGTTTTTACCTGCAGTACAAAAACCAACTTACAAGCAAAGTTTTAACAAAAGGATAATGTGGACTCTTATAGCTTTAATTCTTTATTTAGCTCTTTCCCACATAACAGTTTATGGCATAACCACAACTCCCCAATTCGAAGCTTTAATTCAAATTCAAACACTTCTTGGTGCAAAGTTCGGGAGTTTACTAACCTTAGGAATAGGACCAATAGTAACTTCAGGAATAATTCTACAACTTTTAGTTGGCTCAAAAATTATAAACTGGGATACAACAAAACCAGAGGGAAGAGAAAAGTTTCAAGCTTGGAGCAAGTTTCTAGCTGTTTTATTCTGCTTTTTAGAAGCAATAGCCTTTGTTTTAGCAGGAAGCGTTCCAGTAGTTGGTGGTTTAGGAATATATGCTTTTGTAATTCTTCAGCTTGCAGCAGGTGGTATAATAGTAATTCTTTTAGACGAGCTAGTAAGTAAATGGGGGTTTGGCTCAGGAGTGAGCCTTTTCATAGCAGCAGGGGTTGCAACCCAAATTCTTATAAACGTCTTAAGCCCATGTGGCCCTTCAAGTATGATTTGGCTATGTAAAACAACAACATCTACTGGCGAATTTGTAGGAAGGCTCTGGGGCTTTTTAGCCAATATTTTATCAGGAAATAATTGGTTAGCTTTGTCTTATGCAATTCCTTTAATTTCCACAGTTATAATTTTCCTCCTAGTTGTTTACATTCAAGGAATCCATATACCCATTCCTCTATCTTTTGCTGCTTTAAGAGGTTTTGGAAGAACTTGGTCCTTAAAGCTTTTATATACTAGCAATATTCCAGTAATTCTAGTCGCAGCACTTCTGGCTAACATACAGCTTTTCAGTAGAATTGGTCTAACTGAGACAGATAATGCTTTTTGCAGCTTTTTAGGCTGTTTTGAAAAAGTAACCCAAGCAGACGGAAGCATAACTCCAGGAAACCCTATTAGTGGGGTAGTTTACTTCCTCTCTTCTCCCATGAACCTTTTCTTCGATCTACTAAGTTTAGCATTTCCAAATCTTTCTCAAACAGTTTTTTCTCCTATGGAAATAGTGAGAGCAATAACCTATCTTTCATTTATGACCATAGGTTGCATGATTTTTTCCTATTTCTGGATAAACACCTCTGGAATGGATCCTGCAAGTGTTGCTGAACAAATAGATTCAATAGGTTTACACATACCAGGCTACAGAAGTGATAAAAGGATAATGGAAAATGTTTTAAAACGATACATTCCTGCGCTTGCAGTTTTAGGCGGCTTAGTAGTTGGTCTTTTAGCTGCCTTTGCAGATTTTCTCGGGGCAATAGGAACAGGAACAGGAATTTTATTAACTGTTATGATAATTTATAATTATTATGAGGAGCTAAGCATGCAAAAAGGTGAGGAAATGCATCCAATAATAAGAAAGATTTTAGGCGAGTAAAATGCTTGAAATACTTTTTAAACCGCATATTCTTTTATTAATAGTTTCCTCAGCAATAACTATATTTCTTTTTTTCCTTAACAGGCTTCTTGTTAAAAAGGATGTTCTTAAAGAGATAAAAGCAAGAATGATTGAAATAAGGGAAAATTTAGCTAAAGCCCAAGCTGCTGGAAATAACGAAGAGATGAGCAAATACTTAAACGAACTTCTAAAAGTAAATTCTGAATACATGCGTCAAAACCTAAAAGTTTTGATAGCTTCTATGATAGTAATTTTAGCAGCCCTTCCCTTTCTTAACACTACTTTTAGCACAATGGCAATTTCTATTCCTTTTGAAGTTCCGTTAATAGGCTCAAAGATAAACTGGAGCATTTGGTATATTCTAGTTTCTTTTGCAGTAGGATGGGCTATAAAAAGGCTTTTGGAGGCTGATTAACATTAAAAAAGTAAAGGTCAAAACCCCAGGAAAAAGGTTAAAAGTTCATTTAAAAAAGAAAAAACCAGGAATTGCTAAATGTGCAATCTGTAAAAAACCCTTGCATGGAATAAAAAAAGCTTTGCCCTCTGAAGCAAAAAAACTGGCAAAAACTGAGAAAAGACCTGAAAGAATTTATGGAGGTTATTTGTGTAGTAATTGCTTGAAAGAATTTCTAAAACAAAAAGCAAGAAAGGAGTGGGAGAATGCTTGAAGTAGGAACTGTTTGTATGAAAATAAGTGGAAGAGAAGCAGGAAAACATTGTGTAGTTTTAAAAAAAATAGACAAAAGCTTTGTTCTAGTGACTGGTCCAAAAATCCTTACAGGAGTAAAGAGAAGAAAATGCAACATTACTCACTTAGAAGCTTTGCCCTATAAACTTGAAATTAAAGAGAATGCAAGTGATGAAGAAGTTATTCAAGCCTTTAAAAATTCTGAAATCGCTAAAAAACTAAACCTTAAGTTTCCAAGCGATGCAGAGATAAAGACAAAAGAAAAACCTGAAGAAAAGAAAAAGACAAAGAAATAATCATTCTATATGATTTCCAGGAACTGAGATAATTTTCTTGGTTAGTTTTAGCACAACCCTTTTCTTAAAATCCTCTATTTTTGAATGCCAATATATATTACCTTGAGCAATCTTCTTTTTCTTTACTTTTCCTTGATTACAAAGCCAGTCCATTCTTTTCTTTATAGTTTCAAGTGTGTCAGGCCTTATCGGAATCCTCTCAAGCTCAAGAATTTCAGTAGGTGTACAAGGTGAATTTGCTAAAATAAGAACTTCAAGTCTTTCCTCATCCGGATATTCGAAAACTTTCTTGGGCATTTTCTCCGCTTCCAATCTATTTTCTTTAATTATAAATTGACTTTTTTAATTTATAATAGTTGATTATTAAAAAATATAATCCAACTTATTAAAACTTTTAAAGTAGAATCGATAAATGTTTGTCAAGAATGTAGGTTAAAATAAAAAGATTTTTTATCTTTCAGTAACAAAATTTTTAAGTTTTTTGCTAAAAAAACAGAAAAGCTAAAAAAGCTTTTGCATACGTAAATAAAAGCTTTTACATACTATTAAGTAATGATGAAAAAGTTAATTTTCGCCCTAATAGTTTGCTTAGTCATTAGCCAAACTTTTGTACAGTTTGCAGGCTCAGTACCAATAATAAGAAGAAAATTGATTGTAAGCCTGCCAGAAGAAGTTGAAGGTTTTTCTGGTGAAGAAATAATAGTTTCTGGAAAAATTTCTTCTAAAGGAACTTGGATGAGGAAAGTTTTTGTTTATGTGGAAGGTTTGCCTTACACTTATACAATCGAACCAAACTATTTTGAGGTAATACAAATTTCCAAACCTTCTGACTTTCAAATAAAAATAAAAATTCCAGATAACTTAGAAGAAGAAAAATTATACATAGTAACCATTACAGCTCAAGAAACTTATACTGCTTTTAAAATAGAAGGAAAAGCAACTCTTAAAGTTAGAGCAAAACCCACGGCTGAATTTTCCCTTTCAGGAATAGTAGTTCCTCAAACAATAATAGAAAACCAAAGCTTTGCTCTTAACCTAACAGTTGAAAATAAAGGAAATAAGGAAGACGAGGTAAATGTTTCTTTAAAACTTCCACTAGGTTGGGATTATGAAGATGGAGTTAAATCAGTAAAATTAAGTCCGGGACAAGTTTCTACTTTAACTTTCAACATAATTCCTTCGAACACAACAGGCTCTATTTTGATAAATATGGAGTATCCTTATAAAGGCTCTATAGCTAATTTCACAAGGCTTGGCCCTATTTTAGCTCCAATTTCTTTTGAAGAACCAAAAGAAGAAGTTCCTGAATATATAACTACTTATTTAACAACAATCCAAGAGATCTCACCAATTCTCAATATCTTAAGCATAATCTTTTTGATAATTATAGTTTGGAACCTTTATAGCATGTATAAAACTGGTTCGATAAGAAAAAAAGAAGAAACTATGAAAAAAGGTGAAAGCGCATGAAAAAATACATAATACTTGCAATTTTAATTCTTTTAGCTTTACCTTTAGCTCAAGCTATTATGCCTCCTTTTGAGCTTACAACTCCTCAAAACTTAAGCGCAAATGCAGGCTCAACAATAAACTTTAAAGTTTATGCAAAAAATTTGATTAACTCTAAACTAGCAAACTTAAGCATAGAAATAAGTGGAATAGCTGATGCTATAGCTATTTCACCAAAAACATTCGAATTAGAACCAAGAGAAACTAAGGAAATTGATGTTAATTTAACAGTTCCAAACTATCTTGAAGGAAGTTACAAAATTTATGTAAAGCTGGCTTCACCTTCTTTTTACTCAATAAAAGCAATTGACTTAGAAGTTAAAAAGCCTGAAGCTCCAAAAGTTATTGTTGAATATCTAATAGAACCAGAATCTGTAAAAGCAGACCAAAAATTCAGTTTTGGAATTGGAATTAAAAATGATGAATCTAAGCCAGTAGCCTTAACTATAAACTTAAGCTTACCAGAAACTTGGAATTGTTCACCCTCCCAAATTCAACAAGAAATTCAACCTGGAGAGACAAAAACTTCTTACTTTTCCATAACTCCAACTCTAGAAGAAGGTGAAATATCAGTAAGAATTTCCTATTCATTAGAAGAAAAAACTTATGAAATAGAGAAGAAAAGTAGCAAAATAACTCCTTACGAAGAAGAATTACCTTCACCAATTCCTGTAGGGTTTTTTGTTCTGGTTACCAGCAGTCCTGAGCTTTTAGTTGCAATAATCCTAGCAATAATAGCAATAATAGTAGTTTTGATAAGATTTTGGACAAAACCAAAAAAGGGAAAGAAATAATTCAATAACTAGCTATAAATAATTTATGAAAAAATTACCTTCGCTCCTCATTTTTTTCTTTCTCATCCCAATTTCTCAAGCAATTTCTATAAATTCTTGGAGGCTTACCCCTAAAGGAATTGTTTACGAAGATACTCCTCTTATACTTTCGGTAAACATAACTTCAGAAACTAATGTAACAAAAGTTTATGCCATACTTTTAAACTATACTCTTGATATAAAGGAAATGGGGTTTAAAAATTTGAGCCTTAGCCTTGAAATTGGTACTAATAAAAATGGATTGTGGTTTTATACGCTAAAGGAAAAAGAAGGTTATTACATACTGCAAAACATTACTGCAATTGACATAAACGGAACTTCTATAACTGTCGAACCACTTATCGATTTCCTAGTTGTAAAAAACACAACAAACATTACCAATGTAACTTTTCAAAATGTTACTTGCAACGCAAACTTTACACTTGGAAATCAAGAGTTCAATTCTTCCCAAACAGTTAATTATTCTGTTAGAATGACAAATTTGGGAGATGCTCTGTTTTCACTAAACTATTCAATTTCAAGTGGGCTTCAAGTTTTTCCTAAACCCTTAGATTTAACTTCTTTACCACCTTTTGCTTTTGTTGATTTAAAATTTGATTTTATAACCCCAAACCTAACTGAAGATAAACTTTACTCCTTTGTTTTGAACATAACCAGTAAAGACTGCAATTTCTCTTTTCCTTTTAGCATAAAAGTTAAAAAATTTGAAATAGGGCAAAATCAAACTCAAAAACCAAAACCTCAAGGAGAAATTCGATTTCCAATTTTACCGATTGGAAATATAGAATTTCCAGAAATTACGATAGGAAATTGGAAAATTCCTTCTAGCCTTTTTCCTGTCTTTCTTTTAATTCTCATAGTAGCAATAGTCCTTCTTTTCTTGATGACAGCAGAGTTTTTGAAACATGGGTCTAAAGAAAGGGAGGTGAAAAAATCTGGCTAATTAAGTCAGAAGAAGAAACCGATGAAAATTATGGAAAAAAACCAACTGAAAGAAGTATAGAAGAGTTAATAGCCTCTTCAGTAATAATAGTAGACAAGCATTCAGGACCAACAAGCCATCAAATTACTGATTGGCTCAAAAAACTTTTCCAAGTTAGAAAAGCTGGTCATGCTGGAACCTTAGAAAATTGAGGAAATCCCAGCGTGACAGGAGTTTTGCCAGTAGCTTTAGAAAACGCAACAAAAGCTATGAGTGTTCTTTTGGGTTTAGATAAAGAATATGTAGGAGTGATGCACTTACACAAGGAAGTTAAAGAGGAAATTTTGAGAGAATATGTTAAAAAATTTATTGGAAAAATAATTCAAATCCCCCCTGTAAGGTCAGCAGTTGCAAGAAGGCCTAGAGAAAAAAATATTTACTTTTTTGACATTCTTGAAGTTGAAGGAAAGGATGTTTTGTTTAAGGTTGGATGTCAAGCAGGTGTTTATATAAGAAAGCTTGTTAGTGATTTA
The DNA here is from genome assembly GCA_037440965.1 of Candidatus Aenigmatarchaeota archaeon. Classification (GTDB taxonomy): domain Archaea; phylum Aenigmatarchaeota; class Aenigmatarchaeia; order CG10238-14; family SCSR01; genus JAVZHQ01. The sequence goes on from JBBITC010000012.1 coordinate 8,688, forward strand.
GGGTTAAGCTTAGGTGTTGGTGCTCATTTAACTGAGCTGAGAAGGACTAAAGCAGGAAATTTTTCTGAAGATCAAACTCATTCTTTACTTGAAATTAGAGATGCTTATGAGGAATGGAAAGAAGGAAATGAAAAATTTTTGAGAGAAATTTTAATTCCTGTTGAATTTGCAATATTACATTTGAAAAGAGTTTTTATCAAGGATTCTGCTGTTGATTCTGTTTGCCATGGTTCTCCAGTCTTTTGCTCAGGACTAACAAGAATTCAAGAAGGAATAGAAAAAGACGAAACTGTAGCAGTTTATACTTTAAAAGAAGAACTTGTTGCCTTAGGAAAAGCTATTTTGAGTAGCAAAGAGATGTTTGAAAGTAAGAAAGGAATAGCAATAAAAACGGATAAAGTTTTCATAAAGCCTGGAACTTATCCAAGTTTTAAAAGTTAACTTCAAAGTTTTTATATTCTTAAACTTCTAAAATGAATAGTATGATTCAAAAAGAGTTAATAGAAATTCTTATTTGTCCGAAGTGTAACAAAAAATTAGAAGAAAAAGGAATGTTTTTGATTTGCAACAAATGTAAGCTAGCCTTCCCAATCTTAGAAGATGTCCCTGATTTACTTTTAGAAGATTCTTGGCCTTTAGAAAAGGCAAAGTTTAATAGTTTTAAACACAATTTAAAACTGTGAGATAGATGAAAATAAACGAACTAAAAAAAGGGATGAGCAACATAACCCTAAGAGCAAAGGTTGTTGATATTTCTGAAAAAAGAGAAGTGATGACAAAGTATGGAAGAAGAAGTGTTGCTGATGCTACTCTTGAAGATGATACTGGCCAAATAACTCTGAGTTTATGGGGAGAGCAGATTAAAGCAATAAGCATAGGAGATACTGTCAGTATAACAGGGGCTTTTGTTACTGAGTTTAGAGATAAACTTCAAATTTCTATACCAAGAAGTGGAAGATTGGTAAGAGAGTAAAAATTAAACTAAGATTATGCCAACAAATTTCTCTAATATAAAATCTTTTATCATCAATTTTTTTAGGACAAAATTCAAGTATTAAACTTAAATTTTTTGCTTTCAAATCTAATTCTATGAAGCTTGAAAATTTAAAAAATTATAAGAAAAATTTTTTAGACATAACTTTTTACAGCCTTATGGGTGGAGCTCTTTTCTTGCAAAATCTTTTGTTTTATGACATAGCAACAAAAGGGAAGTTTATTAGTATTGAGCAAAACCCCTATATTCT
>JBBITC010000013.1:0-9294 GCA_037440965.1 Candidatus Aenigmatarchaeota archaeon
TAATCGTTAAAATGTCTGAAGAAGAAGCTATCCAACCTATGAAAAAAGAAATTCTAGCTTCAAAAGAGAAAGTCTTAAGACTTATTGAAGATGAAATCATAAGAACAAAAGAAAAAGGAAGAGTAATAGTTGTGGGAGTTGGTAATAGCTGTGGGATAGGAAACAACAAAAAAGAAGTTGAAGAAACTGAGAAAAAGATAAAAGAAGTTATAAAAATTTTTGAAGAAAGAGAAAAGAAAAAATCAAAATTTTTCAGCATCTAAACTTCAAAACAATAGCAAATCTTGTTAAAATCTTTTTTGAATTCTATAACTTCTTTTTTTACATTCTTGTCTTCTATCAAAACTTCCTTGAAAAATTCTGCAATAAATTTCATTTCCTTCTCTTTCATTCCCCATCTTGTTAATTCTTGAACTCCAAGTCTTATTCCAGAAGGGTTTTTTGTTGCATCATGAGGAGAATCAGAAGGCAGAGCAATCTTGTTGCAAATTATATTGCTTTCTTCCAATTTTTCAGCAACCTTTTTCCCACCTCCAAACTCCTTAACACTCACTATTACTTGATGCGACTCTGTAAAATCTAGCTCTGGACAAAGAACTTTGAAACCAAAGCTATGAAGTTCTCTTGCTAAAGTCTTTGCATTTTTTATTACTTGTCTTGCATAATCTTTTCCAAACTCGTTCATCTCTAAAGCAGTGATAGCAAGAGCAGGAAACCTATGGATATGGGTGTTGGATAATATTCCAGGAAAAATTGCAGTCTGAACTTTTTCCCAATCATCTTCACTTAAACTATCATTTCCTATAACAATTCCTCCTTGGGGGCCTTGAAAAGTTTTGTGAGTTGAGGATGTTATTAAATCTGCGCCTTCTTTCAAAGGCTCTTGAAATTCTTGATTATAAACTAAACCAAAAACATGGGATGAATCATAAATAATTTTTACATCTTTCACACTTTCCCTTATTTCTTTAACAGGCTCTGGAAAAAGAAACATAGAAGCTCCAAGCATTATAAGTTTTGGTCTAACCTTCTTAATCAATTCAACAGTTTTTTCCACATCTATATTCATCCTCTTCTCGTCAAAAAACATCTCTACGCTTTTTAATCCCCTTACTCCTGCCAATCCCCATTGGCTTGAGCTGACATGGGCTCCATTTTGAATTCCCAAACTTACTATTATATCTCCAGGCTTACAAAAGGCTGTATAGACAATTAAATTAGCTATTCCTCCTGATATAGGTCTAACATCAGCAAATCTCGTCTTGAATTTTTTTCTAAAAATTTCATTGCACAACTCCTCAATTTCATAAGAGTATTTTGTTCCCTGATAATGACACTCTTTACCAGAATGCTCGTTGTATCTTCCTTCAAAATCTGAGTTTAAGCATTTTTCTGCCAAAGGAGAAAGAATACTTTCAGAAGCTATAAGGTTTATACACTCCTTCCTTCTCCACTCATTCTGCTTTCTTACAATCTCTATTACTTTTTCTTTCAACTGAGAAACCTCCAAAATCCAATTATTGTAAAAAATACAACAACTGCTATGAGAATATAAGCCAAAAGATTTTTGTCCATACCATTAGTTAATAGTTCAAAAGCAACAAAAGCCATTATAGCATCTCTAATCAAACCTTTAATTCCCATCATCCCAACTCCATAAACCTCTTTTGTATTTTTTGAATTCCAGATTTTCTGCATTCTTCTGGCATTAATTCACCTTCTGGACAAAATCCTTTCATACAACTCGGCCCTGCTTTTTCGAAAAGTGTAGGTGCAATTTTTTTAACTATTTTTAGCATTTCTGTAGCAGCATTTCTTATTTCCCATTGTGCTCTTGCGCAACATCTCAAGTTAAAGAAATGATAAAGCTCTCTAGCGTTCATAGTAACAACAATATTGGTTTTAGTTGCATTAGGAAGTATGAACCTTGCATCCTCGTAAGCCATCCCTTCTTTTATAAATTCTTCATACCATGCTGCTATCTGTTTCATTCTTTCTATAAATTTTTTTCTATTTTCTCCTTCAAGTTTTGGAGGAATAACAAACCACTCTTCATTAGTATCTACTTTCACGTATCTTTGGCTTTGCTGGGTGTAAGAGGCTATTCTATGCCTTACAAGCTCGTGAGTTAGGCTTCTTGATACTTCTTCTAAAGAAAATGTGAAAGATGCGTGCTCTAAAGGTGAAAAATGATTATGTCTAAGAAGATCTTTAATTATAGTTTTTATTTTCTCTTTTGATATTTCTTTCTTATATTTTTCAAAAGTGAAAGAAGGGGGTTTTTTCTTAAAAGAAGTTGTAGCAGAAACAGCAACGACTAGTTCTGGGTCTGGAGTAAAAGCTAAGAGTTTAACTCTCATAATTACAAGTAATTAGTTATTATCCTATTTAAATTTACCAGTTTTTTATTTTCACTGCAATTTCATTTACCTTTCTTTCAAGTTCCTCTAAACTACCATCATTCACTATAAGAAAATCAGCTTTTTTCAAACAATCTCCTGTTCTTTGCCCGTATTCAGGTTCATTCTCCCCTTTATCCCTTTTATCTATTTCTAAAAATTCTTCCCATATTTTTGGGTCAGAAGTATCATTTCTTTTCCTTATTCTTTCAAATCTTATTTCTGCTGGAGCATCTACACCTATCAAAACAAACTTATCTTTAAACTTTTCTCTTAGAAAATCTATTTCTCCTGGATTCCTTATACCATCTACAATTATCACCTCCTTATCTTTTTGCAAGTATTCAACAGCAAGCATTGCTAAAATTTTCCCCCCATATTTTCTCCTTAACTCATTTCCTAAATCCTGCAGATTTTTCCTACTAAAATTTGTATTTTTCTTTTTTTCAAGCTCAGCTCTTATTATTGAAGAAAGAGAAACAGTATAACAATTAAACTTGCTTTGCAAAATTTTCTTAACTGTGTCTTTTCCAGAAGCAATCGTTCCTGTTATTCCTATTACTTTTTCCATTAAATTATTTTATTCCTTCATTTATAAAAATTTAAAGAAAAAAAGAATATAAAAAAATTTAAAAAAATTTCTGATCCTATAAGTCAGCTGCTCTTAAGGTTTTCCTTCCGTTAGCTTTGGCTCTTGCCATAGCAGTCTTAAGTGTTTCAGCAATTTGTTTGTCTAAAGCAGCGAAAAAGTCTCCACCTACTCTGAAACCTTTGAGTTGAGCCTTAACTGCAGACTTAACAACTAATGCCACCTTTACACCTCCTTTCTATTTATATAACTGCTATTTAAATTAAATAGTTTTTTCTTTTAAAAACTTTAAATATTTGCTAGATAGAATTGAATAAAAGTGATTTTATGGCTCTTAGACCAGGAAGAACTGTTAGAAAAATTGAAAGACCTTACACTAGAGTAAGTAAGAAAGTTCCAAGAAAAAGTTATGTGGTCGGGGTACCTTACCCTAAAGCTCACCAGTTTGAAATGGGAACAAAAGGAGATTATGAGCTAACTCTGTATTTAACTTCAAAAAATAGTGTTCAAATAAGAGATAACGCTCTTGAAGCAGCAAGAGTAGTTGCACACAAGTTTTTAGAAAAGAATTTAGGCTCAAATTATTTCTTTAAAATTTTGCTCTATCCTCATCATGTTTTAAGAGAAAAACCAATTGCAACAGGAGCAGGTGCTGACAGATACTCCAGAGGTATGAAGCTTGCTTTTGGGAAACCTGTTGGAACAGCTGTTCAAGTGAAAGAAGGTCAAAGGATAATGATGCTAAAAATTAACGAACAAAACTTAGAAATTGGGAAAAAAGCTCTTAAAAAGGCTGGTCTTAAAATTTCTACTCCCGTAAGAGTTGAAGTTGAAAAATATCTTTAATAAAAACTAATTAAATATTATGGAATACATCAAATGGCTTGATGAGCTTTCAAAAGACTCTATTAACATAGCAGGTGGAAAGGGTGCAAATTTAGGCGAAATGACAAGGTTAGGACTTCCTATTCCTCCTGCTTTTGTTGTCACAACAAATGCATTTGAAAAATTTTTAGAAATAAATAAAATAAAAGATTTAATAGATGAATTGATTAAAGAGTGTGATGTTGAAAATACTACTCAGCTTCTTGAAACTTCAAAAAAAATAAAAGAGCTTATAGTTTCTCAAGAATATCCTGCGACTATAAAAAATGAAATCATAGAAGCTTACGAGACTCTTTCTTTTAGCGAAGCAGGAAAAAATTTGGAAATAGTAAGGTCTGGAAGAGATTTGGCCTTAGTTGCTGTAAGAAGTTCTGCTACTGCAGAAGATTTACCAACAGCAAGCTTTGCTGGGCAACAAGCCTCATTCTTAAACGTTAAAGGAAACAAAGAGCTTTTAGATTCTGTTAAAGAATGTTTTGCAAGTCTGTACGAGCCTAGAGCAATTTTCTACAGAGCAAAGCAAGGTTTTAAGCATGCAAGTATAGCTGTCATAGTTCAAAAAATGGTGAACAGCGAAAAAGCTGGAGTAATGTTTACTGTTAATCCGGCAAATGGTAAAGATGAAATCATAATAGAAGCTTGTTGGGGTTTGGGGGAAACCTTAGTTTCCGGAAGAGTTACTCCTGATATTTATGTAGCATCGAAAGACGGTAAACTAATTGATAAAAAAATTGGGCTCAAAGAGCTAATGAGAATAAGGGATTTAGCTACTGATAAGACAGAAGAAATACCGGTACCAAGAGATAAAAAAGGAAAACAGATTTTAACAGAAGAAGAAATTGCCAAGCTTGCTCATTATGGAGTAATTCTTGAGAATCATTATGGTAAACCGCAAGATATTGAGTTTGCAATCGAAAGAAACAGGATTTATATAGTTCAAACAAGAGCTATAACAACAATAGGAAAAGTAGAAGAAATAAAAGTTGTTGGCGAACCGATTCTAAAAGGCTTGGGAGTTTCCCCTGGAATAGCTTCCGGGATTGTTAAAATTGTGAAGGAAATGAAAGATATAGATAAAGTTGAAAAAGGTGATATTTTAGTTACAACAATGACTTCTCCTGATTTAGTTCCTACCATGAGCAAGTGTGCTGCAATAATAACTGATTCTGGAGGACAAACTTGCCACGCCGCAATAGTATCAAGAGAGATGAGAATTCCTTGTGTAGTAGGGACTTTAGCTGCAACAAAAGTTTTAAAAGATGGCCAAGAAGTTACTGTTGATGCCTATCGTGGACTAATTTATCCTGGAATAATTGAAGTAGGGGCACCAGAAATTGTGGCTCCAGAAGAAGAGGAAGAAGAGCTAAAACCAACAATAACACAGATAAAAGTTAACCTAGCCTTTCCAGAAGGTGCGGAAGAAGTAGCAAAAAGAGTTGATGGGGTGGGCTTGCTTAGAATTGAACATATGATATTGAAATCAGGAAAACATCCTATCAAACTTATTAGAGAGGGAAGAAAAGAGGAATATATAAAGATACTTCTTGATGGTATAAAGCCCATAGCAAAGGCATTTTATCCAAAACCGGTTTGGGTTAGAACTTTAGATGCAAGAACTGATGAACTAAGACATCTAGAAGGAGGGGAAGAAGAGCCAAAAGAAGACAATCCTATGCTTGGGTGGCATGGTATAAGAAGAAGTTTAGATGAGTTTGAATTACTAAAAGCAGAGTTTGAAGCAGTCAAAAGTCTGCATGAAGAAGGTTTAGATAATGTTCACGTTATGTTACCTTTCATAATTTCTGTTGATGAATTTAGAAAAGCGAAGGAAATTGCTTTAGAAGTTAAATTACCAAGAAGTTGTAAGCTTGGAATAATGGTTGAAGTCCCATCTTGCGCTTTAACAATAGAAGATTTTTGCAAGGAAGGAATTGCTTTTGCTTCTATTGGTTCTAATGATTTAACAATGCTCACTTTAGGAGTTGATAGAAATAACGCAAAACTTTCTAATCTTTACTCAGAAATGCATCCTGCTGTTTTAAGGCTAATAAAGGAAACAATAAAAACTTGCAATAAGTACAATGTTGAAAGCTCTATTTGCGGAGAAGCTCCTAGCAACATTCCAGAAATGGTTGAATTTTTAGTTGAGTGTGGGATTGCGAGCATTTCAGTTAATATTGATGCCATAAAAAGAGTTAGGGAAATTATCGTTAAAGCTGAAAAAAAGCTTTTGGAAGATTTAAGAAGGAGATAGAATGGACGTAATTCAAGAACTTCAAAACCTAATAAATACAATTTTTTATTCATTTGATAGTTTTTTAAAATCACTTCCTTACGAATATGTTTTGCTTTTTATTGGAATCTTTCCTATATTCGTTCTTGCTTCAGCCTTGTACTTTTTTGAGAAAAAAAGATCTTTAGAGAAAGAAGTTTTAATTCTGAGAAAGAAGTTTGAAACTTATACTTCAATTTTCAGCAAAAAGTGTAGAGAAGTTCTAACAGAAAAAAAAGATGAAATTGAAAGTTTGATTCATGATGAGGTAGTTCCAGAAAGTATAGAAATTTTTATAAAAACTGATTTCTTCAAGAGTATTGCCCCGGATTTTGATGAGTCGCAAATAAATAAGGAAAAAATAAAAGAAGAACTTGAAAAAAATGTTGAATATTTAGAATTTGAAAAAGAGCTTGACGAGCTTCTGACCGAACTTAAAAATGAAACTTTGGAAGAAATTAAGAGGCTTTAGTTTCATTAAAAATAAATTCACATTCTGTGCACTCTTTTCCATATAGTTTATTCCCAAAAATATTTTTACATACAGTTGAATTGCAACCACAATTACCTAGGTTAATTACAGTAGTTTCGCATTCAAAAGGAATAAACCAAATTATTATTGCAAAAATAACAAAAATTATTGCAAACATTAACCAAAAGTTCATAATTATTATTTGAATTAAAAGCTTATTTTAAATTAAGGTGAAAATATGGCAGAAGAAGTTAAGGAAGTAAGAGTTATAGATAGTACTGGAAAAAATGTTTTTGATGAAGAAAGTTCAACGATAAGAGTTATAACTCACTTGACAGCAAGTATAGAGAATATGGCTACAGTTCTTGAAACTATGACAGAAGATTTTCATGACCTTTCTTTAAGTATTTCTAACTTGACTGACGGGTTTAATAAGTTAAGCGGTTTACTCGAAAAAATGGCTGAAGCTAAGACTTCAAAAACAAAAAAAAGAGTTTCAAAAAAGAAGAAGAGGCATAAATAATTTAAAGAAATTAAGCCCTGGACGGGACTTGAACCCGTGACCCCGTTTGTAAGCTATCTGCTTACCATGCACGTGCTCTACCAACTGAGCTACCAGGGCTTACTATTAATTATTTCAAGTTAAACTTAAAATTTCACTTCCTTTATGCCTTCCTTCTACTGCTCTTAAAATTTCTTCTGGATCACTACCATTAACTATTATCGTTTTTATTTTTGACCTTTCAATTATTTTTGCAGCAGACAAGTCAAAAAGCTTGTATTCTCCTGGTCCTTGTTTATTCTTAAGTAAAATTTTCTCAAATTCCTCATAACTCACTTTATCTAACTTTTTAGCATTTTTGTCTTGAGTTGGGTCAGAAGTGTAAACTCCATCAACATTTGTAGCTTTTATTAACAAATCTGCTCTAATTGCTTCTGCAAATATTGCAGAGTCAAAATCAGTTGAATGACCTGGAAAAATTCCTGCTCCAATCAAAATTTTATCCCTGGGTAAATTTTCCAACTCTTCAACACTTGAAATTACATTTTGATATGCATGTTCGCCCAAAGCTGAAATTAAAGTTAAGGCATTAAGCTTTGTTGCTATTATTCCAATCCTATCAGCTAGCGTTGCTGTCGCATTAAAACTTTTAGCCACATTTTGATAATCTCTAGAAGTCTTTCCTCCACCACAAATAACTATTATTCTATTTCCTTTTTCTTTTATTTTTATTAAAACTTCTGCATATTTCTTAAAATTTTTTTGGCTAATTTCTTTTGTTAGTAAAGAGCCGCCTAAGCCAATAACAACCTTCATACTTTCTATTATGTTAGCTACTAATTTAAAATTTCAATTTTAAAAAAATTAAAAAGTTAAGAAATAATTTTGTAGACCAAATCGTTTTCTCTGACTTTATCATCAACTTTCAATCCTATTGAATCGCCAGCTTTTGCTATTTCAATATTTTGATGCTCTATTTGCATGGATAAAGGTGGTTTCTGTCTTAAGTTAGTCGATTTTCCTTCAATAATTATTTCGTCATTAATGCTTAGCTCATCTTCTAGTTCGACTACTGCAACTCCTATTTTCCCGTAGTAATGAGTTACTCTACCAACAAGTTTTTTATTTTCAACTTCTTCCTCTTCCATAATTATCTCTCTATAATTGAAGTTTAAAAACTTTTCTCAAACAGAAAAATCATGCTTTCTGTACTTAAAAGCGTCAGGATAAAAATATGGTAAAATCCATTTGGTAGCATATAGAAGAGATTTAAGTAAGTCAAAGCCTTCACTTACTCTTTTGCTAGTTCTTGTAAAAACTCCTGCTTTTTTCTCATAAGAAATTTTGCCATATTTTCCTAAAACTCTAGAAAACTTGTGGTCTTCAGCAATAGCCAATTCAGGGTCAAACAAAACTCCTTCTTTTTGATAAATTTTTAAAGCAATATCTTTTAAAACTGCTAAGCTAAAGGCTGGAATGCTTGGTCCAGTTATAAAAGTATTTTTAATTTTATAGCTTGGAATTTTTGTTGAAAACCAAACAGTAAAATTTTCTCCCATAATTGCAATTCTTCTTGTAATCTTTTTACTATCGCAAGCTCTTGCAGAAGGAGAAGCTCCAACTATTTTCTTTTCTTTAAAAACTTTGTGCATAACTTCAAAGTAATTTTCATATCGGTCGAGCTTTGAATTAATATATTTAAAGTCCAAATCAGTCCCTGTTGAAAAAAGGGTATCAATATCTTGAAAAACAATTATACTTCCTTTGCAATACTTTAAAGCTAGGTTTCTACCTATGCTGGGACAATCCCAATTTTTATACTTTATTTTTCCTGAAAGATACAAAGATTTTCTATAATTTTCATAAGTTTTTTGGTCAACAATATAGGAATTCTTTAGACTTGGAAATTCACAATTTCCACCAGCATCAACAATTATAAACTCTACTTTATTTTTTCCCTTTTCAAAAATTTCTTTTGTTATTTCCCAGTTTTGAAAAACTTCTTCTATAAGCTCTTTATCCTTTTCATTTTTTGCTGTTGTAACAACAGAAAAGATTGGCATCAAAATAATTTTTATTCTTTAATATTTTAAAAATCAAAAAAATATATCGTGGAAGAAGAGTGGCCAATAATTAAAAAAATGAATTATAAACCAGATAGTGGAGAGCTTGTTA
>JBBITC010000014.1:0-9190 GCA_037440965.1 Candidatus Aenigmatarchaeota archaeon
TGCATTCATTTTTAGACTTGAATATGATTTCTTCTTCAAGTGAAAATGGGAACGATACACTGTCGATTATTATTTTTGGATATAATTTGCAATATTTTCTGGCCTTATTTATTAGATTTATATAAAATTCTGAAGTAGTTTCTGGTCCTAACCCACCTATTATTCCTACAATTTTCTTAGGTTTTAATGAACAACCAAAGCAATTCACCTTTCATAGGAACACACCTCCAGAAGACTAAATAAATCTTAGATAGTTAGTTCAAAGTAGCCCATTGGAACATATCAATCCTCTTATTTCTTAATAATTTTTGGTATTTAAATGCTATGTCGTTTTCATGTCACGTGACATCAAGCTGACAGAATACTACATACAAAAAGTATAAATTCTTTTAGAGCTATAAAAAGAAGAAAGAAGTTGTATTCAAGGTTTACACTATTTCGCCTTTACTACATGAAAACTTACAGAGTCAAGGTTTGAACTAAAAAAAAGGAATTACACAAAAATTTTCATAAACCAGATAAGGCCAAATTGCATTATCTCTTAACATAATATTTTATTTTAAAAACTCCTTAAATGCTTTGTATAAATTTTCATCAAAAGCAATTAGCCTAATTTCCAAATCTTCAAACTTTTTGCATTCTTTTATCATAACTCTAGCTGCGTCCTCAGCTTTTACTCCTCCAATGCCTGTACCCATCCCAGGAAAAGCTATTGATTTTATTTTCAATTTTCTTGCTAACTCTAAAGCAGCTTTAGTAGCGAGTCTAACATTTTCCAAAGGAATTTTTTGTGCAGGTTTTTGCATAGTAGGAGAATGAATTACATAGTTACAATTCAACTTTCCTGCTTTTGTCGCTATTGCATTTCCAACAGGAATAGGTGCTTTTTTTATCGCCTCTTCTTCTATTTCCTTTCCTCCTTTTAACTTAATTGCTAAAGCAACGCCACCTCCCATTATACCAAAAGAATTTGCAGGATTAACTATCGCATCGCATTTCTCTTGGGTTATATCTCCTTTTTTAATCACTATCATTTTTCTCACTCATGAAACCTTTAAGCATCTTTTACCTGATTAAAATTAAAAAGCTTAAATTTTAATTTAAAATTATGTACCAAATTAAAATTTACAAAGTTTTAAAAGAAAAGCTTGGTAACGCTTTAGGAAGAGCTTGGCCTTTTAAAAAAGTAGTAGAAATAGCTTCAGACCTTTATGGTTATAAGGAAAGAGAAGTTTTGGAACATGAACTTATGCATATAAAATATCCAAATCTTTCTGAGTATGAAATTAGAAATAAAACAAGACTTAAGCTTCTTTCCTTAGGAATTCAACCTTGCTTTCATTGAACATTATTTTTATTGAAAAATAATCTTAAAGTAAAACTCCCTTTTTTAAATTTTTTATCAAATTTTCTAACAAATCTCTTGAATAGTTGTAATTTCTTATTTCTAGGATTACAGGACAACTAACTTTTTTAAGCATTTTTTCTATTAACTCCCAATTCTTAACATTTCTTTTTGTTGGAATTTCATGCTTGTCAGAATTTCCGTCATTTCCATGAAGATGGATAGAAAGAATTTTATAAGGAAGTTTTAAGAAATTTTCTAAAGGTTCTTTAGCCAAATTTAAATGGCCTGTATCTAAACAAATACCAAAACTTTTATCTCCTATTAAATCTACAAAATCTTTAGACCTATAGCCAATCAGTGCAAAGCCAGGATTGCGATATGGGTCATGCATAGTTTCTAATGCTAAACTAGATTGTAGTTCAAGTTTTCTAAAAAAATCCTTACCTGCTTTTAAAGCTTCTTCTTCAGTTTGTCTATACTTATAATTTGGGTTACTATATTCTGGAGGGTGTATAGTTATCAAAGGAGCTAACTCCTCTTCTATTATTCTCCTATCTATTTCTTCTAAAATTTTTTTGAATATTATTTTGCTCTCTTCATCAGAAAGAAAATCTAAAAGTTTATTCCTAACGAATAAGTGATAGGGATGAACTTCATATTTTACTCCATATTCCTTCTGTAACTTTCCCAATCTCTTAAAATTTTCTTCATCTATTTTTCCATTAGGTTTAATAAAAATCATATCATCCTGCTGTTTAACAAGAAGATAGTTTATTCCTAGCTCAGACCAAAATTTTGTAGCATCCTCTATTCTTCCCCAGTATTTGATTTGAGCTCCTATCATTTCTACTCAGCCGATTTCTATCTTTCTTCTAATCCAATAAGTTTCTTCTTCGCTTCTTTCCTCTTTTTTTTCTTCTTTAGTTTCCTCTTTTACCTCAATTTTTTCTGGTTCAGGAGCAAACTCTCTTATTCTATCTGCAATTCTTTTGATTTCTTCTTCACTTACTGGAATTGGTTGATTTTCAATTAAAGGCATTTCTTTTTCAAAAATAGGATAAATTCTTACATGGAAATGAGGAACAACTTCTGAATTAATTACTGAAAAATTTATTTGTTTTGGTCTCAAACTTTTTTTAATCATCTCAGCAACTTTAAGGGCAGAAGAAAAAACTTTTTTTGAAACTTCAAGGTTTTCATCGAATTGTTGATAGTGTTGCTTGGGAACTACTATACTCATTCCTATGCTTCTTGGATTTATGTCTAAAAAAGCAATAGTACTTTCATCTTCAAAAATTATGTTCGAAGGTATTGTTTTCTTAACTATGTTACAAAAAACACAATTTTCCATAGTTTAAATTCATCTCTCGAGTTATAAATTTATTGCTTCAAATAAAACTTTTATTTATTTCTATGTAAAGATTATAAATCAAAAAAGGCGAGAAAAATGGTAAAAGAAGGAAAACCAAGAAGAGGAAGTTTAGCCTTTTATCCAAGAAAAAGAGCTAGAAGAATTTATCCTTCAATTAAAACTTATTCAGAATCTGAAAAAGCTAAATTGCTTGCTTTTGCAGGTTATAAGGCTGGGATGGCTCAAGCTATTGTAATAGATAATAAAAAAGGTTCTCCAACTTTTGGCCAAGAAATTTCCATTCCTGTAACTATAATTGATTGTCCTCCTCTTAAAATCGTTGGAATAAGAGCTTATGAAAAAACAAAAAAAGGATTTGAAGTTTTTACTGAAGCTTGGGTAAAAGATTTGCCAAAAGATTTAGAAAGAAAAACAAAAGTCAAGCCAAAAGAAGAGAACTTGAAAAAAATAGAGGATAACTTAGAAAAATTTTCTAAGTTAAGATTGTTAGTTTGTACCCAGCCAAGACTTTCAGGATTAAAAAAGAAAAAACCAGAGATTTTTGAAGTTGAAATAGGTGGAAAAAGTTCAAAAGAAAAATTTGAATTTGCAAAAGGTTTGTTAGGAAAGGAAATAAACGTGAAAGATTTTGTAAGAGAAGGAGAGTTTGTTGATGTCATTGCAGTGACAAAAGGAAAAGGTTTTACTGGGCCAGTAAAAAGGTTTGGAGTTAAAATTCAAGTTAGACACGCAAAAAAGAAATTAAGGCATATAGGAACTTTAGGACCAGAGACTCCTGCTAGAGTAAGATGGACTGTGCCGCAAGCTGGTCAATTAGGATTTCAAACAAGAACTGAACTTAACAAAAGAATTTTAAAAATAGGCGAAAGTGGGAAAGAAGTAACACCAAAGGGAGGTTTTAAAGGATATGGAATAGTAAGTTCAAATTATCTTGTTATTGAAGGTTCTGTTCCTGGTCCTAAGAAAAGGTTGATAATGCTTAGGTATGCTGTTAGACCAGGAAAAGTTAAGTTTTTACCTGCAGAGGTGAAAGAAATCTTAGCTGGTGAGTAAGATGGATAAAGTGGATGTTTTTGATTTGCAAGGGAATGCAACAGAAAAAATTGAATTGCCAGAAGTTTTTTCTGAACCTGTAAGAGAGGATTTAATTTTAAGGGTTTTTTTAGCAACTATGAGTAAAAAAAGACAGCCATATGGAACAGATATAATGGCAGGAAAAAGAAGCTCTGCCCATTATCATGGAGTAAGAAGAGAAAGATGGACGATGATGAGTCGTGAGATGGCAAGAATGCCTCGTTTGCATGGAAAATTATCACCTCATTTGATGTGGCGTGTAAGAATCGTTCCCAAGGCAGTTAAAGGAAGGGAGGCACACCCTCCAAAGGTTGAAAAAGTTTTTACTCAGAAAATCAATAAAAAAGAAAGAAAAAAAGCAATTCGCTCTGCAATAGCTGCAACTGCTATAAAAGATTTTGTTTTAAAAAGAGGGCACAGAATCGAAAATTTGAAAGAATTACCTTTGGTTGTGGATGATAAAGTCCAAGAAATAAAGAAAACAAAAGAGCTTGAGGAATTCTTGAAAAAAATTGGTTTGGAAAAAGAGCTTGAAAGAATAAAAGAGAAAAAAATAAGAGCTGGAAAAGGTAAAGCAAGAGGAAGGAGATATAAAAGAAAGGTTGGGCCTTTAATAGTTATAACTGAAGATAAAGGAATTGGAAAATCTGTGAAAAATTTACCAGGAGTAAGTGTTTGCAGAGTGGAAAATTTGTCTGTTGAAATGTTAGCTCCAGGAGCAAGTGCTGGGAGATTAACTATATGGACAAAATCTGCTATAGCTAAGCTTAGGTGAGTGAAATGGACCCGTATAAGATCTTGCGTTATCCTTACTTGACTGAAAAATCAATAAGTTTAGTTGAAAAAGAAAATAAAATTACTTTTATAGTTGATAGAAAAGCTACAAAAAAACAAATAAAAGAAGCTTTTGAAAAACTTTTTGAAGTGAAAATTGAAAAAATAAACACAGAAATTACTTTGAAAGGGGAGAAGAAGGCCATAATTAAACTTAAACCAGAGTTTAAGGCTATAGATGTTGCTACAAAACTTGGGATGGTATAGTTTTTAAACTCTTTTACAATAACTAATTAAAAAGGGAAGAATATGGGAAAAAGAATAATTGCAAGAGCAAGAGGAAAGGGAGGTCCAAGATATAGAGTTCCAAGCCACAGATACTTAGGTAGAGTAAGCTATTTGCCTGTTACTGGAATTTCTGGTAAGGTTGTTGATATACTCCATGATCCTGCTCGCTCAGCTCCTGTTGCTATAATAAAGTTTGAGGATGGAAAGGAAGTTTTGCACATTGCTCCTGAAGGTTTAAAAGCAGGGGATTTAATAGTTTATGAGGGAGAGCCAAAAATAGGAAATGTGTTGAGTTTATCAAAAATTCCTGAAGGAACTAAAGTTTCATGTATAGAAACTTTTCCTGGGTCTGGACCAAAACTATGCAGAAGTTCTGGAACTTTTTCCATAGTTTTAGGAAAAGCTGGGAATAGAGTTAAATTACAATTTCCTTCTGGAAAAATAATTGAACTAAATGAAAAATGCAGAGCAATGGTTGGAGTGCCGGCTGGAGGAGGAAGAGTAGAAAAGCCTTTTGTGAAAGCAGGGAAAAAGTTTTATGCTATGCAAGCAAGAGGAAAGTTATGGCCAAGAGTTAAAGGAGTAGTTATGTCACCTGTTGACCATCCATACGGTGGGAAAAGTCATAGGCCAAGACCTAGTAGGGCAATCTCAAGACATGTTCCACCAGGAGCAAAAGTCGGAAGTATTTCACCAAGAAGAATGGGAAAGAGGAAGGCGAAGTAAATGGCAAAAATTTTTACTTTCAGAGGTTATACTTTAGAAGAACTGAAAAAAATGAGTATAAATGAGTTTGCAAAATTGTTAACCTCTAAAGAAAGAAGAAGTTTGAGAAGAGGTTTGACAGAAAGGCAGAAAAAGCTATTAGAAGAAATAAGAAAAAACCCTGAAAAGTTCCACAAAACTCATGAAAGAGATATGGTAATTTTACCTGAAATGGTTGGGGCAAAGATTGGAGTTTATATAGGAGGAACAAAAAAAGAAGAAAGTGGGAAGTGGGTGCCTATAACAATAACTCCACAAATGATTGGACATAGGCTAGGAGAGTTTGCAATAACTTGTAAAAGGGTAAAACATTCTGCTCCTGGTATTGGCGCTACTCGTGGTTCAAAGCATGTTGCACTAAAGTGATTTTATGAAGACTGCTTCTGCTATTCTGGAAGATGCAAGGGTTTCTCTCAAACATTCTGTTGCTATTTGTAAAGAAATTAAGAATAAAAAAGTTGATAAAGCTAAGAAATTTTTGGAAATGCTGATAGAAAAGAAAATTAGCTTGGATGGAAAGTATTATACTAATGCAGCAAAGAAAATTTTAGAAATTTTAAAAACTGCTGAAGCAAACGCAAAGGTAAAGAATTTAAATTCTGAAAGACTTTTTGTTAAAATTGCTAAAGCTGATAAAGGAAGAATTTTTATAAGGCCGAAATCAAGATGGCGCTTTAGAGGAAGGAAAGCAAAAGTTACAAGAATTGAAATAAAACTAGAGGAGAGATGATGGCCATAGAGAAGCTTTTTATAAAAGAGGGGATAAGAGAATCAGAAGTTGAGGAGTTTTTATCGAAAAAATTCGAAAAAGCTGGCTATAGCCATACAGAAATTCAAAGAACACCTCTAGGAATTAGAATAATAGTTTATGCTCATAAGCCTGGTTTGGTTGTTGGAAAGTCTGGGAAAAAAATAAAGGATATAAGCGAGGAAATAAAAGAGAAGTTTGGGTTTGAGAATCCACTATTAGATGTTAGAGAAGTGGAGCAGCCTTTGCTAGATGCAAACATAGTTGCAAGAAGAGTTGCAAGGGCTATAGAAAAGGGTGTAAACTTCAAAAAAGTTGCAAATTATTATTTGGAAAAAGTTATGGAAGCAGGGGCAATAGGAATTCAGATAAAAATTGGTGGTAAACTTGCCGGAAGTGAGAGAAGTAGGTTTCAAAAGTTTAAAAAAGGTTTTGTTGCTTTTTCGGGTGAATATGCTGAAAGCTTGGTTGATGTGGGTTATGCTCAAGCAATGATTAAGCCTGGAATTGTTGGCATTCAGGTTCATATAATGAAAGAAGCTCCAAAAGAGTTTGAGTTTGAAAAGGGGATTAAAAAAGAAAAAGAATTTAAACCTGAAAGTAAAATAGAAAAAAAGGAGGAAAGCGGTGAAAAAGAGCTTTCTCAGGCTGAAAAGTGAAGTTTTGGGTTTCTTCTATAGTTTATTTTCAAGGGTTTGTTTATAGCTATGACAGTCTTAAAAGTAAAACAACTAAGAGAAATGAAGATTGAGGATTTGAATAAAAAGCTTTCTGAGTTAAGACTAGAACTTTTAAAAGAAATGGCAAACGTTAAAATGGGGAGACCAATTAAAAATCCTGGAAAAATTAGAGAATTGAAAAGAAGTATTGCAAGAATTTTGACGATAAAAAAAGAAAAAATTGGGAGAAAGAAATAAAGATGGTAGAAGTTTGCCCTAAATGTGGACTTCCTCTTGAACTTTGCGCTTGTAAAGCTATAGAAAGAGAAGCAGAAAAAATCAGAGTTTTCATAGAAAGAAGAAGGTTTGACAAACCAATAGTTGAGGGAATAAAGGAAAATGTGAAAGAAGTTACTTCCCAACTTAAACAAAAGCTCGCTTGTGGTGGAACTTTTAAAAAAGGGCATATAGAATTGCAAGGCGACCACAGAACAAAAATAAAAGAGTTGCTTGTTAAGCTTGGTTACTCAGAAGATTTGATCGAGATAGTATAAGCAGTAGGATAAGAAAAGTTAATTTTTAAATTTATCTATTTAAAATTTTCTTTTTAAATAAAAACTATGGAAGTTGCAAGGTTTGCGTATGAGCTACCAGGAAAACTTGAAGATTTTGATCCTTTTGATTTCATAGAAAAATGTAGTAAATTAATAAGAAAAGTTGTTAAGAAGGAAGAAAAGGTTGCTATATCTTGTTCTGGAGGAGTTGATAGCACTACAGTTTTAGAGCTTCTTTCAAGAGAATTGGGCGAAGCAGTTTATCCCTTTTTCATAGATGACGGATTTAGAAGGATAATTAAAGGAAAGGAAGAAGTAGAAGTTGTAAAAAAATATTTGTCCAAATATTCAAATTTTGTAGTAATAGATGCAAAAGAAAAATTCTTTACTAGTTTGGAGGGACTTAGTGATGGTGAAGCAAAGAGGAAGGTTTTTAGAGAGGTTTACACTGAAGTTTCTAATGAAGAAATTGGTAGAATAGGAGCTAAATGGATAGCTGATGGAACTATTCGTCCTGATATTGTTGAAACTGAGTTTAGAGTTAAAACTCAACATAATGTTGGTCTTCCTTATGCAGTTAAGAAAATTGAATTGCTAGCCTCTCTTTACAAGCCACATGTAAGGAAAGTTGCTAAAGCTTTAGGATTGCCAGATGAAATTGTTTATAGAATTCCTTGCCCAGGACCGGCTCAGTTAATAAGAATAGTCGGAAAAGTGAATAAAGAAAAGTTAGAAATTGCCAAGAAAGCTACTGATATAGTTGAACAAAAGACAGAAGAATATTGTAGAGAAATTTGGGATAAAGAATTTAGGTATAATGAAGAGACAGGAGAAAGAATTCCGTTTCAAATGTTTGGAGTTGCCTTGGATAATTGGGCAAAAAAATTAAGCGTTCTTAGCCATTTTCTCTTTTGTTTGAAATCAGGCAAAGTAAAAAAACTAACATGTTATAAAATGATGAATAGAACCACCTATTTAGAAGGAGGAATAAGAATATCTCCAGAACCATTAACTATGCCTATTCTTTGGATTCAGACAGAACCCTTACCTTATCCCTGGCCTTCTAGAATTGATTATAACGACTTAAAAGATATGACACCAAGTTTATTTGAAGATTTTGGCTATCCCAGAGTTTTATACCAGCTTAGTGGAGATTTAAGCAAAGATCTTCCTTATCTAGCAGCAATAAGAATAGTTGAAAGTAAGGATGCAAGAAAAGCAAAACCAATGGAAATTGAGCTCGAATATTTGCAAAAAATTGGAGATGAAATAATCAGAAGAAATCCTTTAGTTGCTGCAGTAGCTTATGATATTTCTCCAAAACCTCCTGCAACTATAGAATTTGAATAAAATACAAATTAAAACTAAAATAATTAATTATATGCCGATTTCACCAGAAAACTTAGTTAGACATGAGTTAATTGGTATAGAAGTAAGAATAAAAGAAAGTACTGACCCCACTCTTAAGAATTTGGAAGGTAGAATAATAGACGAAACATACAATACTTTTAAAATAGAAACAAAAGGAAAAGAAAAAATTATTCCTAAAAAGAATTGCATATTTATATTTATTTTCTATGCGATCCCACGCTATCTTAATAATTTCTT
>JBBITC010000015.1:0-8547 GCA_037440965.1 Candidatus Aenigmatarchaeota archaeon
CCTATAGTTCCGTCTGAACTAAACAAACCTTGCAAAAATCCTACAACAGCATCTTCTGTTGCAGTAAAAATACTTTTTGGTAAGTGCTCTTTCTTTAGATCAACTCCAAGCTTTAAGAAAAAGTCTACGAAAAATTTCGAGTGATAGGAAAGATGTTTAATACCATTTTCTCTTTCAACTTCTTTTATATTTTTTCCATAGAAATTATTGAGTATAGATTTGAGAAAATCTAAAATTTTATTCTCATCTTTTGAAAATGTAAATCCTACTCTGTAATTCTTTCCTTTAGTCAACCAACCATCACCAACTAGCCATCCAAGTACGATCCCCAACTCCTTAGACCACTCTGTTGGAAAATTATATTTGTAAATTCTTCCATTTCTCCCTTTGATTTCATTTTCAATCTTGAAAGGTAATTTTGGATCTTGGTTGAATTTACCCTTGCCTGATTGAATTAAAACTTTTTTACCCAAGCAATCTATTAGCGGAAGCCATCCTTCAGAAGTCAAAATTTTATGATCAGGAGTTGCAATTAATTCGTAACCACTTTTTGTTATTAATTTATAAGTTTCTTTAAAACCAGTTCGCCAAGCAGCGGAAATTCTATTCAAAGAAGTACCACTTTGCGAGCTTTGCATCAATAATTTCTGTCTCCCACAGTTTATAACCAAAGGAACTCTGTTATCTGTAATAATTTCGATGCTGTCTTTAGAAAATCTCTCTATCAAATCTTCCATTCTTTCCAAACCCTTATCAGTAGAAACAATACAATTGCCGGCTATACATGGATTCGTCGATTCTATTTCTCCTACATGAGGAGTTGGATTATGTTTGTTTATAGTATCGATAAAAATTACTCCAGGTTCGCCATTCTTCCAAGCCATGGTAACTATTAAATTCCAAATAGCTCTTGCTTTAATTTTTTTTACTGGTTTTTTGCTCCTTGGGTTAATTAAATCGAATTCTTTATCCTTTTCAACCGCATCCATAAATTTATCATTTACTGCTACAGAAATGTTAAAGTTCCTTAGAATACCTTCCCTTTCTTTGCAAACTATGAAATCAAGAATGTCGGGATGGTCGACTCTTAATATTCCCATGTTAGCTCCTCTTCTTTTTCCGCCTTGTTTTATTACTTCGGTAGCGGCATCAAAAACCTGCATAAAGCTTATAGGCCCAGAAGCTATTCCACTTGTTGATTGGACGATATCTCCTGCTGGTCTAAGTTTAGAGAAAGAAAAACCAGTACCTCCTCCAGCTTTTTGAACTATAGCCATTATTTTTACTGCATCAAAAATACTTTCTATAGAATCTTCGACCGGGATTACAAAGCATGCACTAAGGTTTAATTTTGTTCCAGTTCCTGCATTCATAAGAGTTGGTGAATTTGGTAGAAATTCAAGTTTTGCCATCATCTCAAAAAATTGATTTTCAATTTCTTTAATTTCTTCCTCATTCTTACCATAATTCTTTTCAACCTCAGCTATAGCATGAGCAACTCTTTGAAAAAGTTGCCTTGGAGTTTCTATGATTCTTCCTTCAGAATCTCTTCTCAAATACCTTTTTTCTAGAACTACTATCGCATTCAAAGGAAGTTTTAAATCATCCTCAACTCCAAGTAAGGCCTTTGCCCTTCTTATTTCTGCTCTCTTTTGCCTGTAAAGAATGTAAGCTTTTGCTGTTTTTGCATGCCCATTTTCTATCAAAACTTTTTCAACTAGATCTTGAACTTGCTCTACATTTGGAATTTCTCCAGGCTTAAGCTGCTTTTCTAAAAGTTCAACAACTTGCTCAGCAAGTTTTTCAGATAATTGTCTATCCCTTCCACCAACACTCTTTGCAGCTTTCCAAATAGCTTCAGTTATCTTGTTTTTATCAAAGTCTACAATCCTTCCGTCTCTTTTTCTTATCTTAGAAATTTTTATTTCGTTTTCGTCCATTTTCTCTTCCTTCAAGATACAAAATCAAATGGCGCTTAGTTTAAAATATCTATTTCTATTCTTAAATTTATATTTTAAAGTACAGAATAAATATAAAAGTTACTCCTTTCTTCTAAAAATTTTTTCCTTTAAGCTTGCAAATATTTTTTGGAATAAAGTAGGATAAACTTCAAATTCTTTCCCAACTAGTTGACATGCTATTTGCATATATTTAATGCCCGCAGGAGATTTTGACTTAAACTTAAGAAGAGGAACACCAAAAGCAACGCTGTCTATAACATTCTTATCAAAAGGTATTTGCCCTAAAATTGGAATGCCTAAAAGCTCTTCTACTTGCTCTTTTTTAAACTCATACTTTCCTAAACCTACCATGTTAAGAACAAGCCAGAGTTTTTTACCCCTTAAATCTATCATTTCAATAGTTCTTTTTACATCCATCATGTTTGGAATAGTTGGTGTAGTCACAAACATTATTTCATCGCAAGCGTCCATTCCACAAATTGCTTCTCTTCCTAATCCAGGAGCACAATCAACAAAAACAAAATCTATCATAGGCAAATCAAGCCTTTTTATAGAGTATTTTAAGTCTTTTATATCAA
Source organism: Candidatus Aenigmatarchaeota archaeon (assembly GCA_037440965.1). Classification (GTDB taxonomy): domain Archaea; phylum Aenigmatarchaeota; class Aenigmatarchaeia; order CG10238-14; family SCSR01; genus JAVZHQ01. Next base: position 2,540 of record JBBITC010000015.1, read on the forward strand.
CTCCAAGAATGTCAGAAGGATTAAGAGAAGCAGGAACAAACATCACCCCATTGTAACTTGTGATAGCATGCCTTATATCTTCTTTTCCTCTTAGTATATCGTTAAGAGTTATGCTGTATTCTGGCATACCTAAATAGTAAGAAAGATGAGGTGTAGTTAAATTGGCATCGATAACTATAACTCTATAGCCGATTTGATTTAAGGCTATTGCTAAATTTGTAGCAAAAGTTGTTTTTCCAACTCCACCTTTTCCTGAAGCTATGGCTATTATCCTTACCAATTTCCCACTATATTAATTTTTTCTTTTAAATAAAAATCTTTTGGATAAGAGAAATTAAGCCCTAGAAACCTAAAAATATATTAAAAAATATAAAAATTAATTAGGGGATAAAAATTTCAAAAAAGTATTTATTTTTATTTCTTGTTTTTATAATAGCTTTAGCTGTAGCAATTTTTTTCTTATTATATAAGAAGCCTATAGAGCCGTTTAAATACTGTGAAAATGATGAAGAATGTGTTATGGCTCGAGATGGATGCTGTGATTGTAATCATGGTGGAAAGGCTACTGCAATAAATATAAAGTATGTTGAAGAGTGGGAAAGTAAATTGCTTGAAAAGTGCAAAGATGTTGTTTGTGTAGCTGCTATATCCGATGACCCAAGTTGTTTTTCTATTCCAAAATGTGTAAACAATGAATGTAAGCTTGTTGAGGCTTATTAACAAGTTTCTAGTAAACTGTTTTTTGACTTTAAAAATTCTTTTAGAGCTAGTAAAATTTGATGGATTCTAAGTTTAAAAATTTTAACTTTGATATTCAATTACATGTCAAAGAATTTAGAAAATATTAAAGCGATATTTTTTGATTTGGACCAAACTTTAATAGATTGGATAGGATATAAAGAATCGGCAATAATAGCTTCAGCTTCTTCTATGAGAAATGCAGGCTTAGACTTACCAGAAGAAGAAATTAGAAAAATGATTAAAGAGATATATGATGAAAAAGGTTGGGAATATCAAAAAGTATTCGATGACTTGCTAAAAAAAGTTGGTTTAAAGCCTGAAGATAAAGTTTATAATAAGATTAAAGCAGCAGGAGTCGTGGCTTACAGAGAAATGAAGGCAAAATATTTAAAGCCATATCCCGATATACCTATTGCTTTGAAAGAATTGAATGATATGAATTATAAACTTGGGATAATTTCAGATGCTCCTTCTTTCCAAGGTTGGCAAAGACTGTATGAACTTAAATTGATTGATTACTTTGATGAAAGTCATATTTACATAGGAAAAAACATCAAAGCGTCAAAAAAAATATTTGAAGATATAATGAAAGAGCATAATTATAGTCCTTCAGAATTGTTAATGGTTGGAGATAACCCTAAAAGGGATATTAAGCCTGCAAATGAGGCCGGTGTTGTGACAGTTTTAATAAAATATGGACAGGTTTATCCTATAGAAGCGCAAGACCATTTACAAAAACCAGATTTTTATTTTGATTCCTTATGGAAGTTAGTTGAACTATTAAGAAAGAAAACATAAGAAATAAAATTAAAATTTATTTACTTGCTATTACAACGAATCCAATGCCTTTTTTGAAAATTTTTAATTTATTAAATCTAGCATTTTTAAATAAAACCTTAATTTCTTCTTTAAACATCCAACGAGAGTATAAACCTTTTAAATAAACTATTCTATTCTTTTTGTCGAATTTTCTAAATCCTATTTCCTTTGGTAATTTTTTATAGTATTTTTCAACAATTTCTTCTGTTAAAAAATTAGCATTATAAATTCCAGCTATCAGCTTACCGTTCTTCTTTAATATTCTATAAATTTCTTTTAAAACTTCTTCAGGCTTTTCTATACCACTTATTAATGTATTTGCAGTAGCTATAACATAATCAAAAAAATTGGACTGAAAAGGTAGTTTAACTCTAAAATCATGCTGCAGAAGTACAACAGAGCTTGGTAGTAAAGCTCTACATTTCTCTAGCATTGCTGGTGAAATATCTAAACCATAAAGTTTTTTCAACTCTTTCTTTTTTAAAAGTCTCAGCATCCTTCCTGTTCCACAACCTAAGTCAAGAACAACCGATTTTTTATCATTAATTAATGATAGAACGAATTTCTCTTCACTTTTATGAAATTCTTCCATTTTATAAAAAGATAGAGAAAACTTATTCCATATTTTTGCAACTTTATTCCACCATCCTACTAGATGGCTGAAAGTATAACTCATTTTTCTCTTTTTAAATTTTTAAAAACTGGAATTTAAAAATTCTTGCATTTTTCAAAGAGTATTATTATTTTTGTTTGATTAATCCTTTTTTCTTAAGTAGTAAATAAGGATAACCTCTTCTCTCTGTTTTTGAAACATCAATCCCAAGGTTCTTGGCGAATTCAAAAAGTTTTTCTCTTGTTTTCTCCACTCCTCCAAGATCTTTTATTGCTTCGATTTCTATAAACAATCCTAAATGTTTAACTTTATCCAATGCAATTTCGAATTTATCATTGTAAATATAAATTTCTCTTTCTTTTTCAACCGTAATCAATTTTTTGAAATTAAGAGTAGAGAATATTTTTTCCAATTGCTCCGGATTTTTAATTTCAGTTTCAAATTCATCACAATAAGTAGTTATCTTAGCATCTTCAGGATAATAATGCTTGTAATTCAAAATAACTTTATCTTCACGTCTCCTAATGCTTAACCATTCAAAAGGAAATTTAGGCTCAACAAAATTTCTGTGAGGTGGAGTAAAATATTCATCAACCTGTTTTTCTGATTTTACAAATTTTGCAATGCTTTTCAATTTTTCTTTAATTTTATTAAAAATATTTTCATCTAAAAGGATTTTAATTTCAATTTCTTTATCTTCTTTTGTCATATTATCATCTCAAAATTTTTAATATTTATAAAAATACTCTTGAATAAGTATAAAATACACTTCCAACAATCACTTAAAAATTAAGAAAGGCTAGAATTTAAATTTATAATATAATTTTTTGAAGTTGTTCAATCAGTTTTTCCGCAATTAAATAGTATGTTTCCAAATAAAGATATATTTCATCGGCATAAAAGCTTCCAAATCGCTTTCGTATCCACATTTAGTGCACTTATAACCTATTACTATATCCTTATTCAATAAATTCTTAACTTTTATTTCATTTATTTGCGATTCGCAAATAGGGCATTTTTCAATTTTTCGTAATTTAACAGCTTTTTTAGTTTTAGCCTTTACTTCTATTTCAGGAATAAGCAGAGCGATTCTTTTTACTCTCATTGGAGAAAGGGTATAATTTTTATCTTCCTTTCTTAATCTTCTTAAAACAAGCTCACAAAGCTCTTCTTGAGACTCAACCTTTAATCTCCTCATCAAGACTTGCTTAATCTCTTCCTTAACTTTTTCTTCTGACGGAATTTTCCTATCTTCCATATTTGAAATTAAAATAAATTATTTAAATATTGTTTCTTTTAGAGGGTATTCTTCTCCTTAAAGAGGTAAAAAAGATTAATAGAAACTATGAGGAATTTAGTTTATGGAAATAGAGGAAATAAAAAAGATCTTAAAAACAATCACAACCATAAGTTTTAGCAAACATTTTCATGAGCCAAAAGTTAGGTTAAGAGGCATAAGCGAAGATGAAATTACAACCAATCTAAAAAATCCAAATAAACTTTTGTTTGTAGAAGATCAAGGAGAAGAGCCTCAAGGACATAAATATGCTCTTCTATTTTCCAAATCTAATAAGTATGACCTTAAAATTGTTATTTCAATAAAAGATAAAAACTTAAAAGTTATTACTTCACACATTCAAAATATAAAAAGAAGGAAGGTGTATGAAAAATGGTTAAAGAAGCAAAAGTAGATTATGATGGAGAAAACGATATACTCTGGGTTTATACTGGAGAGAAAATAAAAGATAGCTTAGAAATAGATAATTTTGTCATAGATTTTTCTTTCGATAACAAAGTTGTTGGTGTAGAAATATTTAATGCTTCAAAACTTTTAAGCAAGTTAACTTTAACTAAGATAAGAAAAAGTATGCTGAGTAAAATAGTTAAAGCTACTCTTAGTTTTTATCAGAGCAAAGAGCTATTTTATATTGTTGTTGGCCTGATTTTGATGGTGAACAAAAAAATAAGGGAAATCCCTATACAAATTCCTGCTCCTATGGAAACAGTTTTTTCTTAATTTTTTAAAGAACTTAGTCTACAAGAAATTTAGAAGTAAACATTACAAAAATACCTAAAAGAAAAAAAGAGTAGGTGAATTTTTCAAGTCTTCTGTTTTTTAATTTCTGGTATCGCAAAAAGTAACTGCTAAGCTGCTCACTATTCTAAACTTAAGCTTGATAAAAAGCTTGCTGCTATTATCAAACCATCAACAAAGTTATGTAAAGCGTCTGAAATTAAGTTTGCATAACCTAAAGTGTAAACATGCTTGACTTTATGGTAAATTTTCCCATTTGGTTCATAGAAGCGAAGTTATAATGGAAAATATTTAATTTCAGTTTATCTATTTTTTGTTAATATGTACTCACTTAAAAAGATTGTTAAAAGTTATATGGAAAAAGTTTCTGGTTTAGAAAAATTTTGCGAAAGATGTTTAAAAACAGAAAGGTGGGATGGAAAAGTTATTTTGATGGTTGTTGATGCAGCCTTTACTTCCATAGGCTTAAATTATTTTACAGCAGTAGTTCCAAAAGTTGAGGAATTTAATAAAAAATTTGTGAAAACAGGAAAAATTAAAAGCCTTAAGGATTTGGCAAAAGCAAATTTAAAGGAATTAAGAAAAGTATGGAAGAATAAGCGTTCTTGGAAAATAGCAAAAGAAATTGCTAGCTATCTTTCAAGCTTGAGTAAGAATGATAAAAAAGCTTTGAGAATATGGGCTAAAAATTCAAAACTTGAAAACTGGAAACAAGATCCGATAGGAAAAATTAAAGGTGTTGGTCTAATAACTTATCAATATCTAAGAATGATGGGTGGCATAGATACTGTAATGCCTGATAAAATTGTTAAAAGAGTGATAAATGAAATTTTGATAAAAGCTGGATTAGAACCAATAAAAGATGATATGGAGTTTATTAAGAAAACTGAGGAAATTGCTTTTTCTTGTAGTTATAAGCCCATAGAGCTTTGTTGGATGACTTGGCTTATACAGAAAGAAGGGAAAATGATAAGGATGAAAAAGTACGCTAATTTGTTCAAAAAAATATGAGCTTTTATTTGTTAAATAGCTATATTTCTTTAACTTCAGTTTCTTTTACAGCCTTTTCAATCAGCTTTTCAATTTTTAATTTTTTCTCAATCTTTTTCACAATCTCAAGCTTAGCTTTAGTTGTTGGGTGTTCGGGAACAAATAAAGTGCAACAATCTTCTTGCGGACTAATAGAAATTTCATAAGTTTTTATTTTCTTTGCCAAATTTACTATCTCTTCTTTATCCATTCCTATTAAAGGCTTTAAGATTGGTAAGCTTGTTGCTTCTTCTATTGCTAAAATATTATCCAAGGTTTGAGAAGAAACTTGAGCCAGGCTTTCACCTGTAACCAAAGCCTTTATATTTTCTTTTCTTGCTATAATTTCTGCAATTTTAAGCATAAGTCTGCGATAAAAAATTATTCTATAATTTGCTGGAACTAGAGTTTTTATTTGCATTTGAATTTCTGAAAATGGAATTAGATAAAGCTTACTTTTTCCTTGATACTTGCTTAAAAGCTTAACAAGTTCCTCTGTCTTCTCTATGCTCTTTTTGGAAACTAGAGGAAAGCTGTGAAAATGGATGAATAAAACTTTGCAGCCACGCTTCATTGCAAGCCAGCTTGAAACTGGAGAATCTATTCCTCCTGAAATTAAAGACAAAACTCTTCCTGAAGTACTAACAGGCATTCCTCCCAAACTCTTAATTTTTTCTGTATAAACATAAGTATCATCATTTCTAACCTCAATAAAAATTTTTACATCAGGCTTGGAAAGATTCACTTTTCTTTTTATAACTTTTCCTGCAT
>JBBITC010000016.1:0-8461 GCA_037440965.1 Candidatus Aenigmatarchaeota archaeon
CCGAACAGAGAAAAAATTATAAAGTTTATGGTTGAGGAACACGACTTTTCTCTTGAAAGAGTAGAAAAAGTTGTTGATAAGCTACAACAAGCCTTTACGGCTGGGAGGCAAACAAGCTTAAAAGGATGGTTTAAATAACTCAATTATATTAATCTGTTTTAGCATATTTGAAATTATGAACATAGAAAAAATAATTACAATAGCAAAAAGAAGAGGTTTTGTTTTTCCTAGCTCAGAAATTTATGGCGGTATTAGTGGCTTTTTTGATTACGGTCCTTTAGGCTTTCTGCTTAAGAAAAAAATTGAAAATTTCTGGAGGGAGTTTTTTGTCAAGCCTGATGAAATTTATGAAGTTGAAACTTCTACAATAATGCCTGAAAAAGTTTGGAAAGCTTCTGGCCATTTAAAAGATTTTATCGACCCTTTAACTCAATGTCAAAAATGTAAATCAACTTTTAGAGCAGACGAGCTTGTAAAAGATTTAACAAAAAAATCTGTTGAAGGTTTAAAGCCAGAAGAACTAACAGAAATAATTAAAAATGAAAAGTTAAAATGCCCGAAATGTAAAAGCGAATTAAGTGAAGTTAGAGTTTTTAACTTGATGCTTAGCACAAATGTAGGACCAGCAAAAGGTAATGTTGCTTATTTAAGACCAGAAACTGCTCAAGGAATTTTTGTCAATTTCAAAAACATTCTTAATGCCACAAGAGCAAAACTACCTTTTGGTGTAGCCCAGGTAGGAACTTCCTATAGAAATGAAATTTCTCCAAGGCAATTTCTTTCAAGAATGAGGGAATTTAGGCAAATGGAAATTGAATATTTCTTTGACCCAGAAAAAGTTGAGGAATTTAAGAAATTTGAAGAAGTTTCAAAAACAAAAATTAGAATTCTCACAAGAGAGGAACAGAAGAAAAACGGAAAAATTTTAGAAATTACTGTAGAAGAGGCAGTCAAGCAAAGAATTTTACCGAATAAGATTATGGGTTATTTTTTAGCTAAAGAATTTTTATGGTATCAAAAACTTGGTATTCCTTTTGAATCTTTAAGGTTTAGACATATGCTTCCTGAAGAAACTCCTCATTACTCAAAAGGAAATTTTGATTTAGAAATAAAATTTGATTTTGGTTGGAAGGAAGTTGTCGGTAATGCTTACAGAAGCGATTATGATTTATCTTCTCATTCAAAACTTTCAGGAGAAGATTTTTCTGTAGTTGAAGACAGGAAAATTATTCCTCATGTAATAGAGCCTTCTTTCGGCATAGATAGAACCATATATGCAATTTTGCTTTATTCTTTTGTTGAAGATAAGAAAAGAGGGTGGGACTGGTTTAGATTTCCTCCAAAAATTGCTCCTTATTCTTTAGCTGTATTTCCTTTAGTAAGTAAGGATGGAATACCAGAAAAAGCTAAAGAGATTTTTGAAGAAATTAAAAAATGTTTTGATGCTGTTTATGATGAAGCAGGAAGTATTGGTAAAAGATATGCACGCGCAGATGAAATCGGAGTCCCGTTTGCTATCACATTTGATTATCAAACATTAAAGGATAATACAGTTACAATTCGTTCAAGGGATACAACAAAGCAGAAGAGAGTCAAAATAGAAAATCTGACAAAAGTTATCTGGAGTCTAGCGAATCAAGAAATAGAATTTGAAAAGATTAAAGAAGTAATTTAGCAGAATATGAAATACCAATTATTATTCTTGAAGTTTTTTAAGACTTATAAATTCTTTTTACTAACTATATACAAAGGTGGAAAAATGAGAAAACTGCTTTTCACTTTGATTATGGCAATGGTCTTATTTTCAGTAATAGCAATAGTCGTTTTAGCAAAAGTATCAGAAAATAGAAGTTCTAAAGAGCCTTTAGAAAAAATAGAATTCATACATTGGAAGAAAGATTTTGAAAAACCAGCAAAAGCAAAAGAACCAAAATGCTATAAGTTTCTAACAGGGTCGAAAATAAGATGGAAAACATTACCTGTAAGTTATGTGATAAATCCAACAAATTCGCAAAATCTTGAGGAAGATTTTATAAAAAGTGCAATTTTTAATAGTACAGAAATATGGGACGCTAACACAAGTAAAGAACTTATGAACAATTATATTATTATTGATGAAAAAGCAACTTACGGAGTTCAGGATTATGTGAATGCTATATCATTTGGAGATTATCCTACAGAAGGAGTAATAGCAGTAACCACATTATGGTATAATCCAGCAACAAGGGAAATAGTCGAGTTTGATATAATGTTTGACACAGATTGGACTTGGGGGGATGCTGGTCAAAACTCAAATGTAATGGATTTGCAGAATATAGCCACTCATGAATTCGGACATGCGATTGGTTTAGGTGACGTTTACAATTCAGCCTGTTCAGAAGTGACTATGTACGGTTACTCCGAGTATGGTGAAACAAGAAAAAGAACTTTGGAAATTCCAGATATAACAGGATTACAAACATTATATGGAGCTTAAACTTTCTTTCTTTTTATTTTCTTCACAAGTTAAACTGAGTATCTTAAACTTAAAAAATGTTTTGTGGGAATTTCAAATAAAAACTTAATTATTAAGCAGCCTTTCCTCTAAAAACTCTGGCAAAGTCAGGAGTTATTATTAGAAAATCTTCGTCTACTCCAACCATATCTCCATTCATAGCCAAGCAAGTCTTTTTTAATCTTTCAACACATCTTTTCAATTCGTTTATATCCTTATTTCTTAAATCTTTTATCTTAAGAAAGACAACATTTCCTTCTCTCAGAAGCTGTTGAACTTTTTCTGTATCAACAAAACCAGTTAAATTCTCTACTTTTATACTTATTTTTCTCTCTTCTTGAGTCAAAGAACTTTCAATCTCTAAAAATTCTTCTCCTTTTTCTTCTTTTACTGGTTTAATTTTCTGAAGAATATCTTTGAGTGCCATCTCAATCTAATTATAAATTATTTTTTAAGTTTAAATATTTAGCTCAAGTTTCTTCTTATTCCTTCCAACAAACTTACAACATTCCATATTTGCGTTCTTGTGTACATAGGCATGTTTGGGTCATTGATTATTTCGTCCAAAATGTGAATTGCAGTACTTATTTTAACTTCTGGCGCTTCATTACCGTTCAAAGCATTCTTTGAATCTTCTGCAGCCTTCCTTATATTTTTTGGTACAGTTCTGTCATTAATTATTTTATCTAGCAATGCCATAACTTGCTCCATCTCTTTCATAAAAATCACTTCAAAATATCTTTTAATTTATTTTGTAATTCCTTTAGCTTATCCTTTATTTTCTCTTCACTTTTTTCAAAAGCTTTAACTCTTACTTCCAAATCTTCTTTTTTTTCATTTAATTCTTTTTTTAGTTCTTCGACAGGCTTTAAAACCATTATTTGTCCAGAAATTTTATAAGCATTTTTTTCTTTTGTTTCATTCAATTCTTCCAAAGCTTTTTCTGTTTCCAAAATCTGAAGTTTGATAGTTTCTTTTTGAATCAAAATACTTTGCAATTGTTGCTGGTAGGTTTGAAATTGTGCTAACAATTCTTTTGTTTCTTCTGTTATTTCCATAAAATCACTGATTAAATTTTTCAATTCTGTTAAATTTAAATTTAAGTTATCTTGCTCTAACTCTTTTAATAACTTCTGGCCTGAGCTTTACAAAAATTCTGTATCCACAATAAGGGCATCTTATCTTTTCATCAATTTTTGTTACTATTCTTTTACATTTTACACACTTATACAAGTTTATTCCTCCTTTTTAGCCATTTCACTTTTTGGATAATAAGCTGAACCTGCAAATTTTAATCCACACTTTTTACACTTCCATATACCAGCTGCAATTCTTTTAACATAAGGCATATTACAATTTGGACAAACATGTCTTTGTTTTTGAATTTTTTCTATTTCGCTCACACTAAGCCTTATTCTCTTTCCATATTTTATGCCAAACCTTCCTGCAGTTCCCACTTCTCTTTTTCTTCCCATCTTCTCACTTTATAATTTTAAATTCTTTTTTTGAAGTTAAGCTTTCAAGAATGGTTTTAAATTGCTCGTCTGAAATTTCTTCCTTAATTTTATTTTGTTGATACAGCTGAAGCAAGTATAGCTCAAGCTGAGTAGCAAGTTCTGGCTTAACCAATTTAATTCTTCCCAATCTTTCAAAAGCTTCTTTAGATAAAATTTTCTTCAAAACTATCTTTTTTAATTCTTCTAATTGCTTTAAATCTTCTATCTCATTCATTCTTGCTCACTTCAAAAGCAATGTCATCTAAAAACTTTTGACCTTTTGGAGTAATTTTTCTTCCTTTACCTGCTTTTTGAATTAAACCAGCCTTTTCTAATTGTTGTAAAATTTTCCTTATGATATTTCCAGAAGCCTTTCTAAAATGCACAGGCTTATAACCTCTTCTCTTTCTTCCTCCATAATATGTCCTAAGTCTTTCAACCCCTACTGGCCCGTTCAAATAAATCCTTCTTAGTATCGAAGCTGCTCTTACATACCAAAAATCTTCTTGCTCAGGAGGTCTTTCTTTATGTGAGCCGGACTTAACGAACTTACTCCATGGCAAAGGTTTTATCTCTTCAAATTTCTTTAATTCTTCCTTAGCTTTTTCTACAAGCTTCTGAGTTGGTACCTCTCTTGCTGTAACCATACATATCCTTTAAGAATACAATACTTAAATAATTTTTTATTTGTAAGGATATCTGTATATTTTTTTGCAGTTTAAACATTTAACTTCTAAAACTTTCTTTTCGCTTTTTATCCTTACTTGGGAAGAATAACCAGGAATTAAAAAAGAATTACAATTTTTACAAAACTTTCTTTTTAATTCTTTTGGAAGTCTTATGTTATATCTTAAGCCAATTTTTCTTGCAAGCTCAACATATCTTCTACTTCGCTCAGGATGCTTTTTAAATTCTTTTTCTGCTAAACTAAACAAAATTTGAATTCTCTCTTTTGCAATTTTTTGTTGCCATCTCGGCTTTCCTGTTCTGATTCTCATAATTAAATTAAGAAAAAATAAATTTAAACAAAATGGGGACGCTGGGATTTGAACCCAGGTCTGAGCCTCCCAAGGGCCCGATCCTAGACCAAGCTAGACGACGTTTGCGGCATAATCCCCGCGCTATCGTCCCCAATATATTTTCTATCATTTTTCTTTTTAAAATATGGGGAGACCGGGATTTGAACCCGGGTTGCCGGCACCCCAAGCCGGATGCCTAGACCAAGCTAGCAGATCTCCCCATTAGCAACTATTATTTGATTGCAAATTAAAAAATAAATTATGGTTTATGAAACAATAGTAGGAAGGTTGAAAGAAGATAGAGAAAAGTTTGGAAATAAGTGTGCTGGTTATTTAGGGAAGCATATTGTTGGTACTGGTGAAGAAGCTCACCTAACTACAAAAGTTTTTATTGATTTACTTAGGCCACATATAATACTTATCAGCGGAAAGAGGGGTTTTGGAAAATCATATGACGCAGGAGTTATAGCAGAAGAAATCGCTTTGCTTCCAGAAGAATTTAGAAAAAATTTAGCTGTTGTTATGATCGATACTATGGGCATATTCTGGAGTTTAAAAAAACCTAACGAGCAACAAAAATCTTTGCTTGGAGAATGGAATTTGGAACCAAAGGGTTTTGAAAATGTTAAAGTTTTTGTTCCTTTTTCTCAGCTAGAAGAATTTAAAAATGCAGGAATCCCTGTTGATGAAGGAATTTCAATTTTACCTTATGATTTTTCTGCAGAAGAATGGCGTTTAGCTTTTAACTTAAAAAGAACTGAGTCAGCAGGAGTTTCTCTGGAAAAAATTATAAACCAGCTTTTAGAATCTGGACAAAAGTTTTCTATCGATGATATAATAACAAAAATTAGGGATGATAAGGAAACTTCTCAAGAAGTTAAAAGTGCTTTGGAAAACATGCTTACTGTTGCTAAGCAGTGGGGGGTTTTTGGTGAAAAAGGAATTAACATCGATGATATAATTAAGCCAGGGCAGATTTCAATAGTAGATGTTTCTCGTTTAAGAGCTACAGAAGCTTGGAGTGTAAGGAATTTTCTTGTAGCAATTATAGCTAGAAAAATTTATGAATATAGGTTGTTGGCAAGAAAAGAAGAGGAAATAGCAAAGTTAGAAAGAACAAAATTAGAAAAAAGATATCCTATGGTTTGGTTAATTGTTGACGAAGCACACAATTTTTGTCCTTCGGACTTTGAAACAGTTTCTTCTCAACCATTTTTAACAATAGCTAAGCAAGGCAGAGAACCTGGAGTAAGTTTAGTTGTTATAACTCAAATGCCAAACAAAATTCATCAGGATATTTTAAGCCAATGTGATTTGGTAATTTCTCATCGTTTAACTTCTAAAGACGACTTACAGGCTTTGCATGCTGTTTATCAAACTTATATGCAAGAAGAAATAGAAAAAATGATTAACAAGCTTCCAAGATGGCCTGGGGCAGCTTTAATTCTTGACGATAACCTAGAAAAAATTTTTACAATCAACATTAGACCACGCTTATCATGGCATGCAGGTGGCACTGCTGCTGTTGTTTAAAAATATTTACTCAGTTATAGAATTAGAACATTACAAAATTATAATTTTAATTTTTCTGTTAATGAAATTATATTTATGAAGAAAATTTTGTTTATACTTACTTTGATTATACTTATTTTTTTAACAAAAAACGTGAATGCTCAAAATCCTTCTGCTTCGGAAAACTGCATGCATTATGTTAAAGGTAGTAGAATATTTGATGGAAATACAAGCAAGGAGGTAATATGGCGTGGAGTTGGAGGAAGTTATCTTTTTCATGCTGGAGACCGTTACCAGGAAGCCTGGGCATCACACCTTCCAGAAATCCAAGCTATGGGGTTGAATACTATTAGGTTAGCTTTTGCTTTTGCTGATAGTGTTCCAAATCCAGATTATGGGGTTCCATCTGCTGATATACTTGATTTTGACAAGATGGATTGGGTTCTCAATTTTCTAGACCAAAATGGCATTAAAGGGATTTTGGATTTGCATAATTATAATGATATGTTTGGGGATTTTGGTTCGCAGAAGCTTGTTGACAATTGGCGAGCAGTGGCTCAACATTATCGTGGTGATTCCCGAGTGGTGGCTTACGAACTATTTAATGAACCTTCCAGTTCGACATGGAATAATTCGATTAAATCAAAGATGGATGTTGCAAAATTTTATGCAGAACTTACAGACGCGATTCGCGAAGTCGACCCAGATCACATTGTTATTTGGGAGTCTCAACCCTACGTTCCGCCTTTGGAAGAGATTGTAAATTATTTGCGACCTAACACAGTTTTTACATTTCACAGGTGGTGGACAAATAAAAAAGAGGAATTTGATATATGGACTCCAGAGCAGTTGTCTTATTCGTCTATTGGTTATGCGGTGGAGTATAGAAATAAACTCAACGTTCCATTTTGGTTTGGTGAATTTGGTTCTGGAAGCCCTTTTAATGCTTTTAATCCAGAGTGGCTTTTGGCCGAACAGCACTTGTGGAGAAGTGAGGAACAGGTTATTGGCTGGAACCTTTGGATGGGGAGAACAAGCTTAGACAAACCTTGGAATTATTATTTGTCATTCTTTCCGCTAAGAGTTTATAACACTAACATGAGTCGGAGGGCTTGGCAACCAATTTTGTTCAATCTTATGGATTATGTTGTAAACCAAAATGGAGTGGATTTGCTTGAACCTTATAAAATTGAGATGTGGCATAATAAGGATTTTGTCACCATTAATCCAGGAATAATAGTACGTATCATTGTCAATACAATATTAGCAAATGGTAGCGTTGTAGTAATTAGTGATGAAACTGTGGAAATCAATGAAACTATGAACATAACTAATTATGAAGGAGGAGAAATTGGAGATAGGAACACATACATTTTTTCAATTTCTGGAAAAGACTTGGTTGGCTACTGGAGTTTTGATGATGGTAAAGATGAAGTAGCTAGAGATCGCTCGATATATGCTAATAATGGTATTTTATATGGTGGATTGGAAACACAATGGACGATTGGGAGATTTGGCTATGCTTTGAATTTTGATGGAACAAATGATTATGTCTTAATCAATGATGCGTACAGCTTGGATTTGAAAGATAAAATAACCATAGCTGCTTGGATCTATCCGAAATCTTGGTCGTCTACTTATCCAAGAATAGTTTCAAAGGAATCTACAACTTTAGCTGCTCCTTATGCACTTGAGCTAGATAGTCCTAATAAGCGTGTTTTATTTTGCATTAATACAGGAGTTGGTGAAAATTGCTCTAACTCAGGAAATAACAGCATAGATCTCAATAAGTGGTATTATGTTGTTGGGACTTGGAATGGTACTCACAATCAAATTTATCTTGATGGATTGCTTAAAGATACCATAAAACAAACTGGACTAATGAGTGACACGTCAAACAATGTTTTAATAGGGAATAACCCTCTAAATACCAGACAGTT
>JBBITC010000017.1:0-8445 GCA_037440965.1 Candidatus Aenigmatarchaeota archaeon
TTGAGATTTTGAACCAGAATTACAGAAAAAGGAGTGAAAAGAAAGTTAAAGTTGACGATAAAATTGAAAAAAAAGTTGCTTTAATCAAAATTTATCCTGGCTTAGACCCTGAAATTTTTGATTTTTACATAGAAAAAGGTTATAAAGGATTTGTTTTAGAGGCAACAGGCTTGGGGCATGTACCAACTTTGAGAGAAAATTCTTTGTTGCTAAAAGTTGAAAAAGCTTTGAGTTTGGGAATTCCTGTGGTAATAACTTCTCAATGTTTGTATGGAAGAACTCATCAAACAATTTATCATAACCTTAGAGAGCTTTTGAAAAGAGGTGTAATATTTGGAAGTGATATGCTTCCTGAAGTTGCTTATGTTAAGCTAATGTTTGTTCTAGGGCATACAAGAAAAATGGAAAAAATAAGGGAAATGATGCTTGAAAATATGGCTGGAGAAATTTCGGAGAGAATAGAGTATGAAAGAGAATTATAAAAAATTGAAACTAAAAGCTGGACTTGAAATTCATGTTCAACTAAACACACAGCATAAACTTTTTTGTAAATGCTCTACTGAGATGAGAGAAAAAGAGCCTATAACAATAGTTAAAAGAAAGCAACATCCTGTACAAAGTGAGTTAGGTGAGACTGATATTGCTGCTCAGTATGAATATCTTAGGGATAGAAATTTTTATTATCAAGTTTTCAAAAATGAAAGTTGCTTGATTGATTTAGACGAGGAGCCACCATTACCATTAAACCAAGAGGCTTTAGAAATTGCTTTAGAAATTGCTTTACTTTTTAATTGCTCTATACCAGAAGAAATTCATGTGATGAGAAAGACTGTTATAGATGGCTCAAGCCCTTTTGGATTTCAAAGAACAGTAATTGTTGGAGAAAATGGCTTTTTGAAATATAAAGGAAAAAAAGTTGAAATAAAGCATGTTTGTTTGGAAGAGGATGCTGCCGCAATAGTTAAAGAAGAAAATGGAAACGTTTACTATAGGCTTAACAGGCTTGGAATTCCTTTGGTTGAAATTTCAACAGGAATTTTAGAAAATTTTTCTCCTGAAGAAATTCAAGAGATTGCTTATTTCATAGGAATAACTTGCAAATCAACCGGAAAGATTAAGCGTGGCATAGGAGCAATAAGACAAGATTTGAATGTAAGTATAAAAAAAGGAAAAAGAGTTGAGATTAAGGGTGTGCAAGAGCTTGGTTTGCTTGCAAAAGTTATTGAAAATGAAGTTAAAAGGCAGCTTGAAATTATAGAAAAAGGTGGGAAAGTTAGCGAAGAAACAAGAGCTGCTTTGCCAGATGGAACTACAAGATTTTCTCGCCCTTTGCCTGGAGCTGCTCGTTTATACCCTGAAACAGACATTTCACCTATAGTTATTTCAAAGGAGATGATAAATAGAATTAAAAAAAGCCTGCCAGAACCTTGGACAAAAAAGTTAGCAAGATTTAAATCAAAGCTTAAGCTTTCTGATGATTTGGCAAAGCAGATTTTAAAGTCTGACTATCTTGAAATTTTTGAGAAAATTGTTGAGAAAAAGAAAATTGAGGCTTCTATAGTAGCAAGCACTTTTGTTTCAACTTTAAAAGATTTGGAAAAAAGGGAAAAAGTTAATGTTGAAAATTTGACTGAAAAACATTTTCTTGAAATTTTTGATACAGTAGCAAAAAAGAAATTGATAAAAGAAGCAATGCCACAAGTCTTAAGCTTTTTGGCAAAGAATCCTGATAAAAGTGTGAGTTTTGCGATAAAAGAGCTAGAGCTTAAGCCTATGAAAGTTAGTGAAGTTAAAAATGTAATAAAAAGTATTGTTACTGAAGATATGAACTTTGAAAAGGCTTTGGGATTGGTAATGAGTAGGGTGAGAGGAAGGATAGACGCTCAAACTGTAACAAAAATACTGAAAAAAATCATGAAACATTAAAAGATTAGATTTTAGATTAAACCTTCTCTTTCTTTTAAAACAATTCTTTTTGCTATTTCTACTTTCTTTGGAAATTCTTTTCCTCTTTTCAAAGAATTTCTTTCAACTTTCTTTGCTTCAAAAGCTTTAACCAAATAGTTCTCTATTTCTTTTTCATCGAATGGTTTACAAGAGAAAACATCAATACTTGCAAAACCATAACCAATAAAAGTATGGATGCTTATATGACTTTCTGCAATCAAAACAAAAGCAGAAATTCCACCTTTATCAAATGATTTTGGATTTCCTTTGTGTAAAATAACTTGCGGGGGGGAAATCTTGTGCATTCCCATCAAGTCTGGAAGCTCGTCTAAAATTTTGTAAATAAAATTTAAATCAGATAATTTTTCTTCCTTGCAGCCGTATAAATCTAAAGTTAAATGCGGACCAAACATTTCTCTTTTGCCTTTTTATTATAACTAATAAAATAATTAGTACGTAACTTGTATTTAAATTTATATGAAATTTTTTCATATGTCAAGAAATTATTTCTCCGATTAAATAATTGCTTTTTATCTCAATTATTCTGATATTTTTGAAACTTCCAAGCAAATTTTTTTTACTTTTAATTATTATTGGTTTATAGGCAAAATTTCTTGCTATGAAAGTTCCTTTTTTCAAACCTTTCTCATCTATTAAACACTCTCCTTCCCATCCTAACCATTTCTGATTTTTCTCAAGGGAAATTTTTCTTGTTAATTCAAAAGCCTCTTTTGACCTTTTCTTTATAATGGCAGAAGGCAGCTGTCTCATCTTTGCTGCCTCTGTTTTTGGTCTTGACCCAAACTTTGAAATGTTAACTATGTCTGGCTTGACTTTTTCTATAAAATTTAAGGTTTGTTCAAAATCTTCCTCATTTTCTGAAGGAAAACCAACTATTATGTCAGTTGAAAAAGTTAAATCTGGGAATTTTTTGTAAAATTTTTCTATTATTTCAAGAGCATCTTTTGGCCTGTATCCTCTTCCCATGTCTTCCAAAACTTTTTCACTAAATGATTGAATTGGTAAGTGGAGGAATTTGAAGATTTTTTCATTTTTATAGGCTTCAATTAAATCTTCCAAAATTCTTTTTGTAAATAAAGGGTTCATCATCCCAACTCTTACAAAAAATTTTCCTTCTAGCTTGCAAATTTCTTTCAAGAGTAAAGGTAATCTCAAATTACCATTTTCAAAACCATAAGAAGAAGTATCTTGGGAAGTGAGCCAAATTTCTTTATTCCCTTCTTTTATAGCTTGTTCAGCCTCTTTCTTAATTAAATCTAAAGGATAGGAAAAAATTTTTCCCCTGGCAAGCTTAACTATGCAGTATTTACATTTTCTCCAAGCACAGCCCTCTGCTATTTGGATTATTCTTATAATTTTATTTTTTTGAATTCTAGGCAAGCATAGCTTTGGTTTTCTCGAATCTTTTAGAAAGACAACTTTTTCTCCCCTTAGTGTTGATTCAACAACATCAACTATTTTTTCTATAGAAGTTGGACCTATTAGACTTGCTTTTGGATTTATTTTTTCTATTATTTCTTTTTCTGTTTTTGGCATACAACCAGCAACTATCAAAGGTTTGCCCTGCTTTGTAAATTCTTTAATCTTGTTTACCATTCTTTTTTCAGTTGGGGTTTTGACCACACAAGTGTTTATTACTATCAAATCACTTTCTTTTGGGTTTTTAACTAGCTTGAATTTCTTAGCAAGCAAACCTCTCATTATTTCTGAGTCAGCTAAATTTGAAGCACAACCAAAAGAAATGAAAAATACTTTTTTCAAGTTTTTCACCTTGTGTGGATTTCAACTATATCAAAATCTTTAAGTTCATAACCTAAACCAACTTTTTGTCCAGAAAATTTTGTATTGTTAAAAATTCTTGCATACTTAAAATTTTTGAGGAAATCTTTGTGAATAACTTTTGCAACATCTTTTACTGTTGAACCCTTTGGTAAAGCTAAAGCAGGCAAATCTTTTGGCTTCCCAGGAGATTTTGTGTAAACTCTTATTAAATTAAGGTTTTCCCAGATTTTTATCTTCAAAATATCAAGATTAACTCTACCTTTTGGGGAAATTTTTAAATAAGGCGAATCTTTATCAGAAATATCTGCCTTGTTTAAAACCCATAACATTTTCTTGTTTAGAAGATTCTTTTCTTTTAACAATTTTTTCATTTCTTCCTCTTGTTCTCTCAAATCTTTAGTTGCGTCTAAAAGAATTAAAATTTCGTCACAAGTATGTAAAAGACTTATAAATTCAGAATCAAAGCTTGAAGGAATTTCTACAAGTTGAATTTGAAGGTCAGAAAAATCCATCATTCCTATTTCTGGTTTTTTTGTAGTAAAGGGATAGTCAGCAATTTCAACTTCTGCATTAGTCAAGGCTTTAAGCAAACTGCTTTTTCCTGAGTTTGTCAAGCCTATGATGCAAACCTGAGCAGCACCTTCTTTTTTTATTGAAAATTTAGGTTTTGCTTTTGATTTTTTCTCCCCTTCTTTTTTTAGCTTTGCTAGTCTGTGCTTAAGTTGAGCTAAAAGGTTTTCTGTTCCTTTGTGTTTTGGTAAAACTCTAATCATTTCTTCTAGAGCTTTAATTTTTTCTTCTTTTGTTCTTGCCTCTAAATACTTTTTTTCAGCAGCATAATATTCTGCTCCGGCGTTTATTGGCATAATTAAACTATTCAAGAAGAATTTTTTAATTTTATCTCTCAAATGTTTTGAGAAGGATTAAAGTGTAAAAAAGGAAAATGAAAGCTGAAAGTAAGAAAAGAAGTGAAAAACCATAGAAAGAAATTAGAAATCCAGATAAAGCCAAACTTATGGTTCTTCCTGCATGGAAAGTTGTCATTAGCAATCCTATATCAGTGCCATAGGCAAAATTGTTTGTAGTGACTTTTGAAAATATTGCTTCTGTACCTAAAGTTAATATACCAAGAGGAATTCCAAAAAAGATTAAAATTAAACCAGCAAAAAAATTCCTTAAAAAGCACAGAAGAATTAAAAAAGAAAAATAAAGAATTGTACTGTAAACTATTATTTTTTTGAAGCTTAGCTTATTAAGAAAATAGTTGATTGAAATGCCTGCAATAAATGTTTGAATCCCAAGAATCATTCCTATTAGTTCAGTACCATAACCATTTTCTTTAAGGAAAAGTGGAAAAATGTAGTAAGCAGTTAAACCAAGGGATAAACCTAAAATAAAAAATGCAAGCAAGGCTTTTTTAAAGAAAATACTTTTTTTCTCTAGGTTAAGCATTTCAAAAATTTTGTTTATTTCAAATTTTCTAGCTTTTTTTTCGACAATTTTTAGAGAAAGTGGAATTGAAATAAAGCTTATGATAATACAAAAAATTAAAGTGTTAGAATAAAAAAGAAAAATTATAAGAAAACCTGCGACAAAAGTGCCTAAAGCTTCTGAAATATAATCAAAAACTCTTAATTTAGCTAAAGTTTTCCATTTTTCTTTTGCTTGCTCTATTATAAAAGCTCTATTAACAGACCAAATTGAAGCACTACTAGCACCTTCAACAATTTTTCCAAACAAAAATTCGAGGGGAGAAAAAGAAAAGTAATAAATTGCAGTATAAAAAATTCTTGAGATTCCATTCAGCAAAAAGAAAATTTTTCTTCCTATAAAATCAGAAAGAATTGCAAAAAGAAACCTTGTTACTTGAAAAATTATTGGCAAAACTGCGTAAATTAAACCTATGGAAAGAATGTCTATACCTCTTTCGAGCATGAGTAAAGGTAAAGCTACAGTAAGAATTCCAGAAACAAAGGAATCAATACCTTGAAGAAAAATAGCGTTTTTACTCTGGCTCATCTTTATCCTTTGCCTTTGGTCTTTTCATACTTTCTATTTTTTTGTTTATCAAATTGTAAGCTTGCTCTGGGTTTTTTATCCCTTTCATTATTATATCATCTTTAACTCCTTTAACTATTATATCGCCATAGTTGAAAATTCTTCCAAGAATTCCTTTTATAACTCTAACATCAGCAACACTTTGGTAAGGAATTGAAATTCTTTTTTTCGTCAAAATTCCCTCAATTTTTATAACTTCTGCATTTGTTATAAAATACTCTCTCAAAACTCTTTCTGTTTCTGGCTCAAGAACCAAAGCTAATATTATTAGGAAAAACAAATAGTAAACAAAAATTGACCAAGAAAAAGTTAAGTAGGGGAGAAGCAAAAGAAACAAAATAAAAACAAGAAATATAAGGAAGTAATTGAAAATGTAAGAAATTCTTGAAGTTTTATACTTAAGTCTTTCCTCCATAATTTAAAATTGTCTTAATTAATAATTAGTTTAACTTTTTTACCATCCAAATACCATCAACACATTTTTATATTAGTTGATTAGACTTAAACTTCATATATTAAATTTAAAAACAAAATAAATTTAAGAGATCATGGCAGTTTTTGAAATTTCTCATGCTGTTTTGCCAGAAAAGCTAGAAATTCAGGAAGAGGTTAAAAAGTTTTTGGAAAAGTTTGAGGAAAGGTGGAAAATTTCTAGCTTTAGACTTGTTGTTAAACTTTATAGCCCAGGAGGAAGGAAAAAATATTCTCTCCATGCAAAGGTTATAGCTTCTGATAAAACTTTTATAGCAAGAGCGAGCTCTTGGGATATTCCTTCTACTATTAGTATTTTGCTCAAAAAACTTGAAAGAGAAATTGGAAAAGAATTAAAGAAAGAAAGGTTGGAAAAAATTTCAACTTCAAGAAAAATTTTGATCAAATCTAGCTAAATAATTTGAAATAATTTGAAAAGTTCTTAAGTATAAACTTGATAGCTAAGGGCGTAGAAATCAACAATAAACTTGGTTCTCTAAAACATTGGAAAATACAATCATTACAAATTTTCTTATCAAAATCGAACTTAACTTTTTCTAACGGTATTGGCGGACCTTTGTTCATACAAGGATAAAAATTAAGATTCCAATCTAGGTAAAAAATTTTATAACCTCCAACACAGTAAAATTTGTTTTTTCCTTCTAGAAAATTTATTACATCTTTTAGAAAGATTTCATTGTTCAATATAAAGTATTTCTTCTTCAGCTTGATTATTTCAAAAAGTATTTCCTTAAGTTCTTTTGATAGAAATTTTGTCGAATAGCTGCCTAAAGTAAAGGATGTATCTTTAACTGTCATGGGTGTGCAAAAACTTACCCCTAAACCAAGTTTGTTTATCATTTCAACTGTTTTTTCTATCGCATTTTTGTTGTATTTCGTTATCGTAAATAAAGCCTCTGTTGGTACCTTTTCCTCTTTCAGGAGTTCGATTGCTTTTAAAACCTTCTTTTGAATATTTTCATGGTTGTTTATTTTTTCAAATTCTCTTTCATCATAATGATGGAAGGAAATGCCAACATTATCAATCTTTAATTCTGCCATTTTCCTTGCAACTTTTTTGTCTATAAGAGTCCCATTAGTTACAACAAAAACAGTAAAGTGTAATTTTTTTGCGTATTTTACTATTTCAAAAAAATTTGGATTAAGTAAAGGTTCTCCACCAGTTATTTGTAAAAAACCGAAATTTTCTCTATAAAGTTTTCTTAAAGCTTTTTTTGCCTCTTCTAACTTAACAATTTTCTTATCTTTTTGGTTCCAAATTGAACACATCTTACACTTGCAGTTACAGAGATTTGTAATGGCAAAAAGAACTGTTCTTTTATTCTTAAAGTAATTTGAAAAAAAATTTATCATACTTTAATTTAAAGTTTATACCATTAAATTCTTTTGCTAAAATTCAAAATTTTTTATATTTAAGTTGATTCTTTTCTTACGTTAAAAACATTAAACTCTTTGATATTAATCATGTTTGCTGTGAGGAAAATTTAAAAAGTAAAGAAAAAAATTAATTATGAAAGTTCATGTCGGCTGTTGTGGCTTTCCTTCAGGAATGAAAAAATATTTTCAAGAGTTTTCTTTGGTCGAATTACAAAGCACTTTTTATAGGCTTCCTCGACTTGAAACTATTCAAAAATGGTACAAGAAAGCACCTAAAAATTTCATTTTTACAGTAAAGGCTTTTCAGGGCATAAGCCACCCTATTAGCTCACCTACCTGGAGAAAATCAGGATTAAAAGAAGAAGAAATTAGTAGAATTAAGGATAAAATTGGCTTTTTAAGAACAACAAAAGAAGTGTTCGAGTTTTGGAACAAAACTTTAGAAATTTGTAAAGTATTGAATTCTCCTGTTTGTTTGATTCAATTACCAGCAAGCTTTAAGGAAAATGAGGAAAACATAGAAAATGCAGAAAAATTCTTTTCAAAAATTGAAAGAGATGATGTTTCAATTGCTTTAGAGCTGAGAGGATGGAGCGAAGAAGGATTTAAAAATATTTGCAAAAAATTTGATTTAATATCTTGTGTTGACCCATTTGCTTCTGAACCAGTTTGGTTTTCTTCTAAAAAAATAGCTTATTTTAGATTGCATGGAAGTTATGAAAAGGGAAGAATTAATTATAAGCATAAGTATTCAAAAGAAGAGCTAAA
>JBBITC010000018.1:0-216 GCA_037440965.1 Candidatus Aenigmatarchaeota archaeon
GAAGTTGTGGGAAATAAAACTGTCTTAAGAAATTTTGGAGAAATTTTAACTATTCTAAGGAGAGATGCAAACCATTTATCAAAATTTTTGCTTAAAGAACTAGCAACTGCTGGAAGCGTAGAAGGAAATACTCTTGTTTTTCAAGGAAAAATATCAAGAGAAATGATTCAAAATAAAATAGAAGATTATGTTAAAAAGTTTGTTATTTGCAAAGAA
>JBBITC010000018.1:229-8277 GCA_037440965.1 Candidatus Aenigmatarchaeota archaeon
ATACAAAATTGGTAAAAGAGGGTAGAATAACTATTTTAAAATGCGAAGCGTGCGGTGCTAGGTCTGCTGTAGAGTTAGTATAAAAATTTATTTTTTATATTTCAAATATAATTGAGAAAATGTTCTGGAGTAAGGTATTTCAAACAAAGTACGATTTGGTTGTTGCTATTTGTGATGAGGAGCTTATAGATAAAGAGATAGATAAAAAACTCAAGATAAAAGTTAGTAAAAATTTTTATGGAGGAAAACTTGTAGACGAAGAACTTGCCTTAAAACTGATGAAAAAAGCAACTATAGGGAATCTTATAGGGAAAAAAATTGTAGAACTTGCTGAAAAAAATGGATTTATAACAAGAGAAAATATTATCTTAATTAATGGCATCTCGCATGCCCAGTTTGTTAAAATCTAAAAAAGCAGAGTTTTTTGTAGTCTCTACAGTTGCTATAGTGAGCATATTTTTTATTTTGAGTAAGTATATGGGACCTCAAACTTTAGTAGATACTTCTTCTGCAGTTTTGAATGAACCTTTTATTTTTGATAACATTGTTGAGAAGGCAGAAAAAACTGTAAAAATAAGTAAGAATTGTGAAGAACTTGCTTACAATCTTGATGAATATAAGAATTTTGTTGAGAGTTTTTTAAGTAAAAAGAACATAAAAATAGATTTAAACTATACAATCTCAGTTCCATGTAACGATAATGAATTAGAAACAAATTTTGATATTCAGCTTATCTCAACAAAAGTAACTATGAGAAAAACATTTGTTGTCAAGAAATAAATTTTTCTACATTACCCTTAGAAATTATTTTTAGATAAGGTAGATATTCTAACTTGACTTTTCTCGTTGAACAGTGTAAAAATTGGGAAAGTTTTAGAAATAGTTCCTTTTCCTCTTTTCTTAATTCTTTTGTGCTACCAAGAATTGCCAATCTTTTTGGATATTCGTACTTGGTAAACTTCCTATACATTTCTTTCTTAGATAATGCTACTCCCGCAGTCATCAAATCTATCATGTAAGCTCTGAACCTCCAGTTTTGTGTAATGTTTATTTTTTGTCTGAACAAGTCAGCCTTACTTAAGAAATCAAAAGCTTTTGCTATTTCTTCAGGCTTTTCATATTCTTTAGTTATATTGTTTTCAATCCACCAAAAAAGTTCTTCCGGATCTTTGTCTATATTTGCCACTGCTAACTTTGCAGGGAGTGCAGATTGAGTTTTAAAAATTATTTTTAAAGTATCAAAAATGTTTTGCTCTCTTTCTCTATAACCTAAAACCTCTAAATCTTCAAAAGTAACTTTTTTTCTTCCTCTTGCTACAGTTTCTAAATCATTTATGGCAGCTCTCAAATCACCTTCTGCTCTTTTTGCTAAATTTCTTAAAACCTCTTTTTCTATTATTATACCTTCTTTTTTGCTTATCGCTTCCAATCTTTTTTCTATGTCAAAAACATGGATTTTTTTAAACTGAACAAGTATACAACTTTCTCTTAGAGTTCTCAGCTTTGGGTCATAGGGATTATTAGCTGTCAGCACACAAGGGTAATTAGATTCTTTTATTATTTTTATAACTGCGCTAACTCCACCTAAATCTTCTCTCCCAGCAATGCCATCTATCTCGTCTATAAGAAAAATTTTAGATTTTCTGAAAAGAGATTTTTGCGTCATACTTTTTCCAAAAACTTCTTCTATTTGAGATTTGCTTCTAAAATCACTTGCGTTCATTTCAACAAAATCAAAATTTTTCTCTTGAGCAAAAGCTTGAATTAAAGCAGTTTTTCCTGATCCTGGAGGACCATAAAAAAGTAAAGCTTTACTTCCTGGTTTCCAATTTTTTATCCAGTTTAAAAATTTTTCTAAAGCTTCTTTCTGATTTACAAATTCTTTTAAGCTCCTTGGTCTATATTTTTCGATCCACATTTTTAACCTTTAAAATTATTGTTTATTGGCTAAAAGAAACTGAGCTAAAAGACTCTCTAGTTGAATAAACTCATTACCACCCATACTTAATCTAAACTCATACTCTCCACATTTTTCCACTAGCTTAACTTTTAAATCTTCTGGTATATCTAAAGAATAAATTTGTCTGTGAATTTCAGAGATTATATCACTCCCACTTAACCCTTGCCTTAAAAGCAAATCTTGCAATTTTTTCCTAGCATCTTCAAACTTTCCTTTTAATGTTAGTTCAAGCATTTCTCTTACATCAGTAGGTTTAGCTCTAGAAGCAACATCATATATGACATTCTCATCTATTTTCTTCCCAAGAGATGCTGCTGCCTGCAAAAGATTTGCAACTTTTCTTAAATCCCCTTCACATATTTCAACTACTGTTTTAATACCATCTTCTGTTATTTTTAGCTTCTCACCTTTTACAATCCTATCAATAAATTTTCTTACGTCAGCTTCGGTTAATGCTTTAAACCTAAAAATAGCGCATCTTGATTGAATTGGCTCAATAATCTTGCTTGAAAAGTTACAAATCAAACAAAAACGTGAAACAGCTGTGAAAGCTTCCATAGTTCTACGCAAAGCTTGTTGTGCATCTGAAGTAAGATTGTCAGCTTCGTCCATCACTATAATTTTATATGGAACTTCGCCTAGCGGCTTTGTCCTTGCAAAATCTTTTACTTGGCCTCTGATCACGTCTATCCCACGGGCATCGCTTGCATTAAGCTCTAAAACATTTTGCCTCCAGATATTTCCATAAAGTTCATGAGCTATACAAAGAGCGATTGTTGTCTTCCCACTTCCTGGGGGCCCAGCAAATAGCATGTGCGGTATGTTTTTCTCTTCTACAAAAGCTTTTACTCTCTCAACAACATGCTTTTGATTTATTACTTCGCTTAATTTTTTTGGTCTATACTTTTCTGCCCAAACTGTTATTTCCATTTAATCACATCAAATTATTGTTTTGCTTAAAATTTAAAGATAATCTAAATTACAAAAAGCTTTATAAAAAAGTTTTTTCAAATATAAAATAGGTCAAAATGGGTTTAAAGATTCTAATCCCACTAATTATGATTTTATTGATAATTCCAATTGTTCTTTCTGCTGTTGTTGAAATAACAATAGAGTATGGGGAAGTTTGTGTTGTAAATGGAACTTGCGATGCTGGAGAAACTTGTTCAAATTGCCCGCAAGACTGTCCTTGTCCTGGCTCAGTAGGATGTTGTGGTAGCCAATGTGGCTGTCCAGAAGGACAAGTTTGTGAGAATGATGTTTGTGTAACTCCACAGCCTCCAGGAGGAGGACCACCAGCATGCGATCCTACTAGAGATATAGTTTGCTGTGCTCAAATGTATTCTCAAGGATGTTGTGATTGTGGTAGTTTAGGATATTCTAATTGTTATGTTGTCCCGTTCAATAGCATTTATAAAGATTGTAAGGAGCAATGTATGAATGTTTGTCCAGGAGGGTGTTCGCAATTTATCAATTCAACAAGCTGTACAAATGCAGGGTGTAAATGGTATAACAATACATGCCATGAAACTTTTACAGAAAGTTGTTCTAATCTAAGAGATTCTGAAAGTTGTATTAATGTTGGCTGTAAGTGGTGTGAAGGAGTTTGTAAGGAAGAATGTATTTTAAACTGGAATTTAACTATTTCTCGCTACTTAGAAACTTTTGTTAATCAACCTATTAATGCAACTATAGAAATCAAAAATATAGGGGATAAAAGTGTTACAAATGTTGTTATTGGTTTTGTTGACATTTCTTCTGATATAGAATATCAAGTTTTCCCCACTTCTTATTCAAGAATTTCTCCTGGTGAAACAAAAAGTTTTGCTATAACTTTTAAAGCAAAAAAAGTCGGAAATTATGAGATTCCTATCAATATAACTTCCAAAGAAGTTTTCCATGTTGCTGAAATTAACTTAATGGTAAAAGAAGCTCTTTTATGGCCAACAGAACTTTTAACTATGATTATTCTATTATGGATTATTGTTGGCCTAACTATAATGATTACTATTGCCTCTTACAAGCTTTATGCGAGAAGAAAAATGAAAAAATTGAAAACTATAGAAAAGCTGAAGGAAGAAGAGGCAGAATATTTAGAATAACTTCTTCTCAAAGTAAAAAATAAAAGAATTAAACTTATTTTAAATAGTATAAACTAAAGATTTTTATGGCATCAAAGATAGCTATCCCAAAAAAAGAGAATAAGAATATAGAGTTTAAGGAGAAGTTAATCTCCTCCGTACATTTAAAAGAAGATAAAAGACAACATCTTGCATCTCAGATGAAGTTTAGACTTGAGATTGGAGATGGAAAGGCAGTCTATATTCTTGGTGTTGACGATAAAGGAAATGTTAAAGGGTTAAACGAATTAGAGTTTGAAGAAAGTTTGAATGTCTTGAAAGCTATTGCTAGGGAAAATAATGCTGAAATAGAGAAGGTTGAAAAGTTTGCTGAAAATGGAAAAATTATAGGAAGGATTTTGATATCAAAAAGGTATGAAAGCAGGTTGAAGCAACATATAACTGTAGGAGTTTGCGGACATGTTGCACATGGAAAATCAACTTTAATAGCTACTTTGATGACTGGAGAAGCAGATAAAAATGGGAAAGCATGGCTTTACTTGAATGTTTTGCCGCATGAAATAGAAAGGGGTTTGTCAGCAGACTTACATTATGCTCTTTATGGTTTTGAAAAGGGTAAAGTTTTACATTTAAAACAACCTTTAAATAAAAAGGAAAGGGCAAAAATTGTTGAAAAAGCTGAAAAAATAATCAGTTTTGTTGATACTGTGGGACATGAACCTTGGTTAAGAACAACTATTCGTGGTTTGGTTGGTCAAAATTTAGATTATGGTTTATTGGTAATAGCTGCAGATGATGGTGTAACTCATATAACAAGAGAACATTTGGGAATAATGCTTGGAATGAATCTTCCCATAATAATTTGTATAACAAAAATTGATAAAGTTGGCGAAAGAAGAATAAAAGAAGTTGAGGAACAAATTGAAGAATTACTTAAGTTTGTTGGAAGGGTACCATTTTCGATAAAAGAAGGGAAGGATATTGAATTAATAATTGATAAACTTGAAACTATTGTGCCGATAGTAAAAGTATCTTCTAGAACTCTTGAAGGTTATGACTTGCTTAATAAACTTCTTTATTATTTGCTTCCAAGGCAAAAAGAATTAGAAAAGCCATTTCTAATGTTTATCGATAGAATTTATAATGTTTCTGGGGTTGGAACAGTAGTTTCTGGAAGTATAAAACAGGGAAAACTTAAGGCTGGTTCTGAATTGCTATTAGGGCCTGACGCTTCGGGAAATTTCAAAAAAGTTAAAGCAAAGAGTATAGAAATGCACTACCATCCTTTAGAAGAAGCTAATGCTGGATTAGTAGTTGGAATAGCTATTCATGGAATCGAGCATGAGAAAGTTAAAAGAGGGATGGTGCTATGTGATAGGGAAGTAAAACCAAGAGCAGTAAGAAGTTTTGAAGCAGAAATTTTAGTTTTAAACCATCCTACAAGAATCTCAAGTGGTTACGAGCCTGTGATTCATTGCCAAACTGCATCAGAAGTTGCAAAAATAGAATGTCTAGATAAAGAGTACTTAAAGTCTGGAGATTCTGGAGTTGTAAGATTTACTTTTAGGTATTCTTCTCATTTCCTTCAAGAAGGAGATACATTTGTTTTTAGAGAGGGGAAGACAAAAGGTATCGGCACTATAAGAAAAATTATTAGCTAATTTCCCATAATTTTTTGACCTTATTCATAGAATTCTTTGCATCTTTCCTGCTTGTAAAAACTTCAAAAGTTATTGTTTTTTCATAGTTTATTTTTTTAAGCAACTTAACAATACTTTTGTAATTTATTTTTCCTCTACCTATTGGCAGATGTTCATCTCTTTTTCCATGATTGTCATGAAAGTGTAAATGAACGATTCTTTCTTTAAAAGTTAGAATAAAGGCTTTGATGTTTTTCATTCCACCAAACAAGTAAGCATGCCCTATGTCAAGATGAATTTTAACTTTTGGTAGCTTATAGGCTATGTATTTAATTAGGTTAAGTTGTGTGATTTCACCAATTTCTCCAGCATTTTCCAATAAAATTTCTACATCTTTTTTCTTTGCATATTGAACTAACTCTTTCAAGCTGAATAAGAAATTATTCAATATTTCTTTTTGATATTTTCTGTAAAATGTTTGGGCAAACCTAGAATGTGTATGAAAAGTTATTTGATTTATTCCAAGTTTTTTTGCAACATCGATCTTTCTTTTTGCTTCTTTTATCCAAGCTTTTCTCACATACTCATACGGAGAAGAAAAATCCATCCACCAAGAGGTATGTGCAATAGCAAACATTTTATTTTTCTTTAATAACTTAATTATTTCCTTTCTTTTTTCCAGAAGTTTTTCAACCGAACCTTCAGGCCATTCTATCCCAATTTCAACAAAATCGAAACCATATTTTTTAATCGATTTTATCTCTTTCAGGATTTCACAAGTTGGGTTAGTTAAACAGCCAAATTTTACCATAAAATAATTATTTTCCTTCTTCTTTAACTTCTTTTTCTTTCAGAACTTTTGCTAAATCGCGAATCAACTTTCTCACATATTCTCTCATTTCATAAACTTCTTTGTCAGAAATCTCTACAATTTTTTTCTCATCAGCTAGTTTCTTCATGTTTTCAATTTTTTGCCAAATTTCATTGTAGTAAGGCTCTATAAGCTTACTGTCGATAAACTCTCTTTTAAAAGCCATCGGAACTTCTTCTTCCTTTTCAGGCATCTTTTTCAAAGTTTTCAAAGCAGTTATTGCTGCTTTATGCATAACTTCATGAGTTCTTTCCAATATTTTTTCCTTTTTTCTTAGTTCTAAAGCATTAAGTAAGCTAAACATCTTTTCGATAAATTTTTCTGATTTCCCAATCCATTCATCAACAAAAGCTCCACTAACATCTGTAAGCTCTTTATGTTCAATTTTTTTTCTTATCTCAATAATTTCTTTTAACCATTCTGCATATTCCGGCTCTAAAATTCCAGGCTCAACTAAAAATTTTTTTACATCATCGTAAGCTTTGCTTGGAACTGGAGGAGCTAAACCCATAAACATTAAAACTGCTTGAGCAGTATTAAGCATAGCATAATAGCAATCTTCTGCAAGCATTAGTAGCTTAACAGTCTTTGCTCTCATTATTTTCTTTGGAGCACCTTCCATATAACTTTCTATAGCTTCTCTTGTAGCTGGAATTCTTCCCATTTCCAAAAGTTTTTTCACAGGAGCAAAAAATCCTGTGTCATAAACTGGAATTCCTTCTTTTATAAAATTGTAGATGATTGGGTGACAGACTCTTGCATAATCCCAAAATTCTGTTAGAGTGTAGCTTGGTTGAACAGAAATTTTTTCAGAAATTTTCTCAGAAATTTTCTCTAAATCTTCGTCTATTTTTTCTTGCTGCTCTGGAGTTATTTTGAAGGAAGTGTCGTCTAAAACAACAAAGATATCAATATCGCTCTTTGGTTTGAATTCCTCCCTTGCAACGCTTCCCATCATAACTATGCATTTTATGTATTTACCATATTTCTCCAAAATTTTTTTAGAAAATTCCTTTACTTCTTTTAACCTTTCTTCCTTAGTTTCTTCTTTTTCCTTCTTTTCTTTTGACTTCTTCTCCTTAGACTGTTTAGGCTTCTCTACAACTTTCATATTCACTTGAACAATCTCATCCGTAATCACATTCCCACGAA
The DNA here is from genome assembly GCA_037440965.1 of Candidatus Aenigmatarchaeota archaeon. Taxonomy (GTDB): domain Archaea; phylum Aenigmatarchaeota; class Aenigmatarchaeia; order CG10238-14; family SCSR01; genus JAVZHQ01. Next base: position 7,934 of record JBBITC010000018.1, read on the forward strand.
CCGTCTTGCGCCTTCTAACTCCCTCACTTGGAGGATTGAACCCTGTCCCACCGCTTAATATCACTTGCCTGCGAACTCCACCGTGAACGTTTGGTCTCATTGGAAAACCATCCTTGTCAGAACCACCAGTTATCTGCACTTTGTAACCGGGCAAATCCACAATTGACCCATCCAGTACATCACCTATTTTCTTTCCAATCAATGGCGCCGCACGTGACTCTTCAAGTTCAACAGCCTTTGAGGTTTTCGTTTCAGGGTCTGAAACTATCACCTTAAACTTAGCCATTAACGACCGAACTCCAGCAATGTTATGAGAGTGTTAAAAATTCTCTCTATTAAGGATT
>JBBITC010000019.1:0-7882 GCA_037440965.1 Candidatus Aenigmatarchaeota archaeon
AATCTATATTTTACAGACTCATGCAGCAAAGATATTAATTTTTCTTTTTGCTCCTCTATTGATACTCTTTTGCTAATTCTTTTGTTATTTCCAAAGCTTTTTTACATTGTTCTTCCAAACCAGAAATAAAACAGTAATAGCCTTCCCCTCCATAAGCTTTTGCTTCTTTAAAAGTTATGCTTGCCCTAGAAACTAAATCATCCTTAAGCAAAATTTCTCTAACTTTCTGATAATTTTTTGTTTCAAACTGAAGCACCACTTCCATCTTCTCACCTCTCATTATATTTATTGAACTCCAAAGTTAAAGCCCCGAGAGGGATTTGAACCCTCGACCTGCTGTTTACGAGACAGCTGCTCTACCAACTGAGCTATCGGGGCTATCTATAATATTATGCTCGACCAATATATTATTATAAGGTGATGAAACGAAAGAAGCAATGCTATGGCAAAAAGAAAGAAATGGAATAAGATGTGAGCTATGTGCAAGAAGATGCTTTATTCCAAAAGGTGGGAAAGGTTTTTGTTTGGTTAGAGTTAATAAGGATAACAAACTTTATACTCTAAACTATGGAAAACTTATTGCAGTTAATGTCGATCCAATAGAAAAAAAGCCATTATTCCATTTCTATCCTGGCTCTTCTGCCCTTTCTATAGCTTCTGCTGGTTGCAATTTTAGATGCCAGTTCTGTTTTGACCCTAGTACGACAGTTTTAACAAACTATGGCATTATTGATTTTGAAACACTTTTCAATAGTGGGAAAGTATATGAAATTGAAGGTGGTTATGTAAGTTTTTCTAGTGATTATAAAACCTTTACCCATACAGGCAAACTTTCAAAAATAGAAAAAATTTACAAGCATTTTTACAATGGCGAAATTATTATAATAAAGCCTTTTCATTTACCAAAGATTAAAGCAACACCTTCACATGAATTTTTTGTTTATGATAAGGAAGAGAAAAAAATTAAAAAAATTCCTGCCATGTACATAACAAATAACCATCTTTTAATAGTTCCAAGATTTAATGAAGAAAGTAATGATTTCGTAATTGATCTGAAAGAGATTCTTTCAAAATACACTAGTGAGTACAAGAAAGTAACTAAAATAAATGAAGAAAAAGCAAGACAAATATTAGAACTTAGTTCTTCTGGTAAAACATCAAGAGAGATAGGAAAAATTTTAGGTTTACACCCTGTTTATGTAAGAAAATTAATAAAAAAACTTAAAAAAGATGGAATTTCAAAAGATTTGGTTTATGAGAAAAATGAAATTGTAGAGAAAGGAAAATCAATAAAATTCAAGACAGAAAAAAGATTTGTTAAAAGGTTTATTCCCCTACATAAAGATTTTGCAACTCTTCTTGGCTATTATTGCGCAGAAGGTCATGTGACAAAAAATAAAAATAGAGTTTCTTCTCATGAGTTAGTTTTCTCTTTTGGAAAACATGAAAAAGATAAGGTAGAAAAAACTGCAAAATTGATAGAAAAAGTTTTTGGTTTTAAGCCAAGAATTGTTAAAAGAAAAACAACAAATACGGTAGAGATTGGGAAGTCTTCTATAGCTCTTTTATTCAAGATTTTATGTGGTGATAAAAGTAGTAATAAAAGAGTTCCAGAAATAATTTTTAACTCTAACAAGGAAGTTATACATAGCTTTTTAAAAGCTTATTTTGAGGGTGATGGATACAAAGGAATAGATTGTCTAGAAATTTCAACAAGTTCAAAAAATCTAGCTTATGAAATTTTCCTCCTTTTCCTTAAATTAGGTTTAGTACCATCTTTTTATGAATTTTCTGGAATAGAAAGAAGTATAGAAAATAGGAAAGTAAGTTTCTCACCATACTATAGAGTAAAAATTTTTGGAAAAGATGTTATAGCCAACTTTTTAAATGGTTTTAGCTCAGACTTAGTTTACTCTAAGAATTGTAAGTTTATTAAAAGTGAAAATTACTTCTTTGTCCCTATAAGAGAGATTAAAAAAGAGAGTTATAGTGGTTTTGTCTTTAACCTTGAAGTTGAAGATGAAGATCATTCATATCCTTCGAACTTTGTTTTTGTAGCTAATTGTTGCAATGCTTCGATAAGCCAAGCTTTAGTTTTAGAAAAAAGTGAAAAAGTTCCTGGTGAGGAATATTCTCCAGAAGATGTTGTTGAACTTGCTGAAAAAAATGGTTGTAAAGTTATAAGCTATACTTATACTGAACCAACAATATTTTACGAGTTTGCTTTTAGGGTTGCAAAGCTTGCCCATCGAAGCAACATTTTAAACGCTTTTGTCACAAATGGCTATATAACTCCAGAAGCTTTGAAAAAGTTCAAGTATTTAGATGCAGCAACTGTCGATTTTAAGGCTTCTGGTGATCCTGAATTTTACAAGAAGTTTATGTCTGTTCCAAGTGTCGAGCCAATTTTCGAATCTTTGAAACAAATGAGAAAGCAAAGAATTCACATAGAAATTACTAATTTAATAGTTCCTCAAATTGGCGATAATATCGAGCTTTGCAGAAAGCTTGCTGAGTGGGTTAATTATGAGCTTGGCTCTCACATTCCTTTCCATGTTTTACAATTCCACCCTGATTATAAACTCTTGGATTTACCTTTCACTCCAGTAAGCACTTTGGAAAAATGTATAGAGGAAGTGAGGAAAGCTGGCTTAAGGTATGTTTATATAGGCAATGTTCCAGGTCATCCTGATGAAAATACTTATTGCTACAATTGCAGAGAGCCTTTAATCTTAAGAGAAGGATTTTTTGTTAGAAAGATTAACTTAGTTAAAGACAGATGCCCAAAATGTGGTTTTAAAATTGATGTAATAGTAGAATAGTAAAAGATAAATTGGTTTAAATGCATTTACTCTTTGTGAAAGTTTTAACAATATTTTCATTTCTCTTAACTTTAATTTCTCTTATTCCAATCTCTTTTGCTCAAATTCAATTTTATGGTGTTGATGTAAACTTGGATAAAAACGGAAGAAGCTATGTTACTTTAACAATAACTTTTTATGAAGTTGAAAAGGAATTTAACTTTCAAGTTTTGGGAAGGGTTGAGAACTTAAAAGCAAGTAGCGATTTTGGAAGTGTAGATTGTAAGGCAGAAGTAAAGGGGATTTCTGAAATCAATTGTGACATAAACATTTCTGTTGGAAGAACAATAGTCATAAGTTTTGAAACAAACGATTTTGTTAAGGTTTTTGATAGTAAGTATTATTTTGACGGTGACTTTACTTTAGGCAAAGATATAAGCAAAATTTTTGCCACAGTTAAGCTTCCAGAAGGTATGGCACTTATAGAAGAAAATTTAAATGCAAGCAGAGTTTCATTTCCAGAAAATGCAAGCATTTTATCTTCTGGAAGAAAGATAATAGTTACTTGGAGGCTAGAGGAAATAAAATCAAATCAAAATTTAAAGCTTCAGTTTTTGTATGAAAGTATAGCAGAAGTTCAACCAATAAGCTTAAGGTATTTTGTAGTTCTCGGTGTAGTAATAGCTCTTGTTTTAGCTTTTGTTTATATAAGATTTTTCAAAAAGCCACAAAAGCTTGTTCTTTCTGTTCTTGATGAGTTTGAAAGAAAAGTTATGGACGTAATAATAGCTTCTGGTGGAGTTGTAAACCAGAAAAAAGTTGTGGAGCAAACAAACCTTTCAAAGGCTAAGGTAAGCAGGGTAATTAAAAGCTTGGTTAACCGAGGCTTAATAGAAGTTGAAAGATCAGGAAGAATTAATAGGCTTAAGCTTTTGAAGAAAAGGCTAAGTTTTTAAAATTTAAATTTTTAATCTTTTTTTTAAAAATAAAGCAAATTTTTACCTTAGAAACAATTAGAAACTTTTAATTTACTTATTTAAACAAAAAAAGAGCTTTTGGTTAAGAGTTTTAAAAAGAAAAAAATTGTTTCAAGAAATTCTTAAATATCCTATAATGATTAATTAATTTAAGGAAAAATCCCGAGAACTGTTTACTATCGATAAAAGATGAGATAGTAAGCAGGAAAAATTAAAAAAGAGGTAAGAAAAAATGAAAAAATTAATCGCAACCGTTTTGGCTGCGATTATGTTAGTACCAGTAGCAATGGCTACAACCCTAGGAGACTTTCCAGGTTTCCTAGCAACTAAAACAGACACAACAAGTAGAGTAAACGCTTATGTAGTAACAGGAGATCATGTAGACTCTTTTGATGTTCTAGCAGGAATTGATTTAGCCACAAGAATAGCTGAATTAAACTATGATGTGGTTTCAGTTCCAGGTGGAGTTGCAATAGGTTGCGAGTATGGAACTTGTAAGAAAGCAGAAGTTGCTTTAAACACAGAATATGTTAACAGTACTATGGGAAATGAGTTAACAACAGCCATAGGTTTGGGTGTAAAGAAAATAACTTATGGTGGAACTGAATATGCATTAACAGAAAAGGTTGGAGTGCCTCATGTTGTTGTAACTACAGGTGGAACTTCAGTAAACGGAAGTATAGGAATTGACCTAGGAACAACAGCAGGAAATCTATACTATGAAATTGACTTACCTTTCATAAACGCAACACAATTCAGTTACACTAATCCGTTGAAGCTAAACATATTTGGCCAAGAGTTTCAAATAACTGCAGTAGGGGCTGATTCATTTAGCGCACTAACAGGTAGTGTTGGTTTAGCAGAATCTGTTACTCCAACAGGAGTAACTTATGGTGAATATACAGCCTATGTAACAGATGGTGAGACAGGCAGTTGGGCATTAGTTGTAATTAAAGACTCAGCAGGAAATCAAGTTGCTTCTGATATAGTAAACAAAGGAGCTACAGGAACTTTCACCATAGGAACAACAACACTTAAAGTAAAGGTAATTGATGTATGGGGTTCAGCAATAAGTGGAAGAGTTTCTGCAAAGCTAGTAGTTGGAACAGAAGTCGATAAAACTTATATTGATAATGACGGATTCCCAACAAATGACTTTTGGAAGTTTGATATAACATCTTCAGCAAACAACAACATTACTTCAATAAGATTAAACTATGCACCAAACGAAACAGCAAATCAAGTAATTCCTCTTGGTGGTAAAATAGTTGCACCAAACAATTACTTTGAGTTTGGTTTGCAAGACTTGATTATTAAAGCTTTCACAACAGTAACGTTTAGCCCAGATTCAGTAAGCTTGTATGCAAATCAATTGGCAACAACACCTTTCGTTTCAGCAAAACCAGCAATAAAAATTGAATCAACAAACTATGTTTTCAACAACCAAAATGCAAAGAAAGCTTACATAGTGTTTGACGGAAGTAAGTACTATGTAGCTTACTATGATGAAGTTTTGGGAAAAGCAATAAATACCACGGCTGGTGTTAACTATGCACAAGCTTTAGGTAGCATTTCAGGAAAATTCGATACCCATACTTTCACAATAACTCCAAAGAACTCAACAACTTCAAACTTTACAGCCTTATGGCTCACTGATGCCGGTTCAGCAGCTAACACAGTTAAAATGGCATACAACTTCACAGGCACTACTGTAATACTAGGGACAACATCTTCATCTGAAGATGGAGATGTAATCAGCTGGGCAAACGAAAATGTAGGAAACTTTGAGTATGGCGACTTAACTTCAAGCTATGGTTCAGTATTAAAGGCAAACATAAAGACAAATGCTGCAGCTCAAAAAGTTGTTTTTGAGTTGCCAGCAGAGCAACAAAAAGCATTTGTTTACATGGGCAAGATTGGTGAAGTAACAGAAGAGGGTGGAACTTATAACAAAATTGTGCCACTCCTAACACCAATCGCAAAAACAACAACAGAAGCAACAACTGAAAAGACAACAACAAAAGCATTTGTTCTAGTTGGCGGACCTTGTGCCAATCCATTGGTTGCTGAGCTAGCAGAAGCAGGTCTTCTAAAAGACAAGGACGGAGTAGACTTAACTTGTGATGGCTGGATTGGAACAGGAAGAAACTTTGGTTTGATTTCAGTAATAGATGACGCATACGGAGTTACAGGAAAGGCTGCTTTAGTAGTTGCAGGTACAAGAGCTGAAGACACAAGATTGGCAGCTCAATACTTACAAGCAGACAAGCTTAAAGGAAGCACTGCTAAGGCAGTAGAGGTAACTGGTACTAGCGTAGCCACAGCAACAGTAGAAACTATAGCTTAAAATCGCAGCCTTTGAAAAATCTTTTGGACGGCTTTTTTCTTTTTTTATTTTTGAAAAATTCTAAGCCTATTTAAGTTTTTTGGAATAAAGTTATTTTAATGCAAGAGGAAAGAATAAAGCTTAAGCTATCGAAAAATTCTTTGATTTTTCTTTTAGCCTTAATTCTTGTTTTTTTAATTGTTTTTCTTTTTCTACCAAAATTAACTTACCAGCCTTTAACAACCTTGAATTTTAAAGGAGTTTTGCTTCAATTTAGGGCAGATTTAAGGGAAGCAAATAAAATAGAAGCAGACGAGGAATCGATAAGGAATATTTTATGGAATAGAAATTTGAAAAATGTTACAATTGTTTTTACAAATTCTAGCGACCTTGATTTGGTTGGAGTAGAGGCTTTTGAAATTTCTTATAAGCTTAGGCTAGCTTATTTGCTTGAAGGCTATAATGTTGAAATAAAAGGAAAGCAAGTTGAAGATTTGTCTTCTTTAGATTCTCTTCCAAAACCATCGATAGTTTTAATTCCTCCTTCTCTTTCAAATAAAACAAGCATAGAAGTAAAAGATAGCATTATAATAATTTCTGGAAAGGATAAAAAAGAATTTGATTTAACAACAGTAAAGTTTCTTATAATAGCTTTAAACCTTAAGCTTTAATCTGATATATTTTCAAGTTATTAATCCTAAAAATTTCTTGATAACTTAAGCTTACATTTTCTACTATCAAATACTTTATTTCATATTTTTGTAAAAGAGATGAAAAGTCTTCATTAGCCTGAATTTTTTCAATAATTTTCTCTCTATCTTTAACCATTTCTCTTGCTTTTTCACTATAAGCTTCTATATCAGTAAGCATAACATCCATAGGATATTTATGAGAAAGAACAGAAAACCAAAGTTCATAAGGCTTTGCTACTATAATTCTTGAATAATTATAATCATAGTTTAAAAGCCATTCTGCTGCTATTCTCCCATTTTCATCAGGAACTTCTGCTTGAGTACAGCATTTTTTTATATGATTAAGATAGAGCCAAGGGTTTGGAAGGTTTAAGACTATTAAAAGAAAGATTAATGTTATTCCTATTTCTGTGATCTTTAGCTTTTTGAAAAATGAAAAAATGAAATCAAGGCCTATAGAAATAGGAATTATCGAAGGCAGCACAAGCATGTCTTGAAATTTTAATTGGGTTCCTGGTATGTGAAAAATTGAAAAGAGAATTGTATAAAAAAGCAAAAAAGGAAGGAAAAAATCTTTCTTTTTTATCATTAAAATACAGCCAAGAAGAGAAAGAAAGAAAAATGTAGGATGAAGCCTTGTTTCAAAGTTAAAGTTAAAGAAGAAACCTTTTATTTCTTCAAAAGATTTTAAACCTAGCTTATTATACCATCTTACATTCATCCATTTTCCAGTAATTGAGTTATAAGCTATGGTGAAATACTGGTAAAGCCAAATCGAGCTTACTATTAAAAAAACTAAAAAGAGTTTTAGGTAGTTTAAAACGATCTCTTTTTTTCTTTGTTTTAAAAATGAAAATAAAAAGAAAAACAAAAGAAAGAAAAAGAAATAGAAAGGAATAAAAACATGAGACAAAGTTGCTAAGCCAAGAAAAATTCCTGCTTTCAAAAAATCCTTTTTCAAGAAAAAATAAATAAAAATTAAAGAAAAATTCATGGCTAAAATTTGAGGGTATTCAGCAACAGCAAAAACATAGCTTAAGGATGTTATTCCAACAGAAACTAAAGCTGAAAATATTGCAATTCTTT
>JBBITC010000020.1:0-7760 GCA_037440965.1 Candidatus Aenigmatarchaeota archaeon
AAGAATATGCAAGAAGAAATAAGCTTGGAATTTGGGGAAAATTTTCTGAATTTAGCGATTGTATCCAGATAAAAGAATTTAATTATGATGCAAAAGGTGATGATAGCAAGAATTTAAATGGTGAGTATGTAGTTTTTAAGAACACTTGCGGTTTTGAAATAAACTTTAAGGGATGGAGCATTAAAGATAGAAGCTTTAATACTTTTTATTTCCCAGAAATTGTTTTAAAACCAAAGGACGAGCTAAAGCTTTTTTCTGGCTCTGGACACAATAAGGAAAAAGAAATTTTTTGGAATAGCAAGTATCCTGTTTGGAATAATGATGCTGACACACTTTTCTTAAGAGATGAAAGTGGAAAAATGGTTTTAGTCTATTCTTTTAATGGATAATCCAATTTTGGAAAGATTCTTTAAGACGTTTTACTCTTGGAACTTCGTATTGTTAGAGAGTTATTTCCTTGATTTTTTCTTCCCCCCACCATTAATATCAAACCTAGGCTTTACTGTACAGTATTCAAGAACAGAATGACATTTAGCACATAAAGGAGTATGGTCCTTTATGATTATTTCATCAAATTCTAGCTTTCCATGCTTATGACAGAAGCATTTAGCCTTCAATTTAACCACCCTGGTATCCTGGAATCTTTAGTGAAATTAAACCTGCTATGGCTTCTATAAGTTTTGGTTCAACAATCATTATATCGCTTGCTGTTATTATTCCAACAAGCTTATCATTTTCCATTACTGGTAATTTTTTTATCTTTTTTTCTGTCATAAGCTTTACTGCATCATCTATCGTTTTATCTGGCTCTATCATAAAAACTTTTTCAGTCATTATTTCCCTAACTTTTGTTTCATCCAAATCTTTACCTTCAACTATAACTTTTCTTAGAATGTCTCCTTCTGTTATTATTCCAGCAATTCTTTCTTCTTCAAGGATAATTAAACTTCCTATGTGATATTTTGCCATTACCTTTGCTGCTTCCCTAACACTTGTTTCAGGTTTTATTGCTATAACATTCCTATTCATCACTTCTTTTATCAACATATTCTCACAATATTATTTTGAATTTGAAAAATATTAGCTTATAGGTATTTATCCTTTTTCTTTTTATAATAAATTATGGCTAAACATATAGTTGGGCTTGATGTTGAAGGAATTTTAGTTAACCCAGCTGCAGATTTTGCATGGCTTACTTATGATAATCTTCTCTCTGAAAAAACAAAGGCAATTTTCCCAAGAGAAGTTTGTGAGTTTTATGACAGCAAATATGATGATGGAAGATATTTGTACGAGCTAAATAGAAACATAAAAAAAAGATGGTGTACAGGTACATGGCCGCTTCTTTCTTTAGCCTTAGCAGCTTATGATGGAATAGACGATTATAAACTTATTAAATATGCAAAGCTAACCACACAGAAAAATCCAGGAACAGACGAACTTCTTCAATATCTGACCGAAAAAAACAAAGGAAGGTTTTACCTAATAACAAGCTCTTATCCTGCTGTTCCTTTAAAAATTGCAGATGAATTTGGGATACCGTTTAAGAATGTTTTTTCCTTAGGTTATCATTGTGAATGGAGTAAAGTAAAGTTTGAGGATGTAGTGGATTCTAGATCACCGTTTTTTGACTTTAAAAAGTCTGAACTAGACAAATTTTTATATAAGTATCTATATATTTGTGAAAGATTAGGAGAAGCATATGAAAAGAAGGATGATGATAAAATTTGCTACCTTGTTGAAGAACATAACAAAATTTTTGAAGATATTAACAACCCTATATTCAGAAAAACTTTGAAAGGATGTTTTTTAGAACAGAATTTATGTATGGGAAGCCATAGAAAAGTTGAAGCGTTAAAATCTGTGACAAAAGGAGAAAAAGTAATTTATGTCGGTGATGGAATAGTTGATGCAATGCCAATCAAATTTGCAGATTATGGAATTTCTATGAACATGACTAATGAGCATGCTTTACTTTTTTCAAAATTAAATGTAGCAACTACTAATATCTCAAACTTAATTCCAATTTTTGATTCTATTTTTAAAGGAAGGTTTAATCCAAAAAAGCTAAAAAAAGAGCTTACTTCTGATGACGTTAAAATATTTACTCCAGAGGACATTCAACAAAAAACAAAAGAAGTTATAGCAATTAATAGAGAAATGAAAGCAGAATTAAAAAAACTGTTTAAGCCAGTTAAGATTTGATTTAGCCAATGTATCCAGGAGTTTCCTTTTCTTCTTCGGCTATTTTCTTTGATCTTTCAACAAATTTTTGATAGTGTGAAATAACATCTTTGGTGATACTTGGTCTCATCTTGCTAAACGCTTGCTCAAAATGCTTGTTTGTTATTTCCTTAGCTTTTATATTTTCCCTTAGAGCATTCATAGCAGCTTCCCTACACAAAGCTTCTAAGTCTGCTCCTGAAAATCCTTCTGTCTTCTTTGCCCATTCTTTTAAATCAACATTTTTTAAAGGCATGTTTCTTGTATGGACTTTTAAAATTTCTAATCTTGATTTTTCATCTGGAGCAGGAACTAGAACAAATCTGTCAATTCTTCCAGGCCTGAGCAAGGCAGGGTCAACTATGTCAGGCCTGTTTGTTGCAGCAATAATTACTACACCTTTGGTTTCCTCTATTCCACTCATTTCTGTCAAAAGTTGTGAAACTACTGTTTCCATTGCTGCACTTCCTCTATACAATCCTCTTTTTGGAGCTAAGGCATCTATCTCATCAAAAAATATAATTGTGGGGGCAACTTGCCTTGCTCTTCTGAAAATTTCTCTTATCTTTCTCTCACTTTCTCCAACCCATAGTGTTAGAACTTCTGGCCCTTTAATAGCAATAAAGTTAGCCCCACTTTCATTCGCAACAGCCTTTACTAAAAGTGTTTTTCCACATCCTGGAGGTCCATAAAGCAAAATTCCTCTAGGAGGTTCAACCCCCAATCTTTTGAAAGATTCAGGATTCTTTAAGGGCCATTCAACCATTTCCCTTAACTGCTGCTTAACATCTTCCAAACCACCAATATCTTCCCACCTAACTTTTGGAACTTCAACTAAAACTTCTCTCATCGCGCTAGGCTCAACAACTTTTAAAGCATTTTCAAAATCTTCCTTTTTAACAACAAGCTTCTCTATAATTTCTTTTGGAAGTTCTTCTTCCTCCTTCCATTTTATTTCTGGTAAAACTCTTCTTAAGGCTGACATAGCAGCTTCTTTACACAAAGCCATTATATCTGCTCCGACATAGCCATAGGTTATGTCAGCAAGCCAATTCAAATCAACATCTTTATCCAAAGGCATGTTTCTTGTATGAATTTTAAAAATTTCTAGTCTTCCATTTCTGTCAGGAACAGGAAATTCTATTTCTCTATCAAAACGGCCAGCTCTACGCAAGGCAGGGTCGATTGCATTTGGAATGTTAGTTGCGGCTATAACAACTACTTTACCCCTTTTCTTAAGGCCATCCATTAAACTTAAGAGCTGAGCTACTGTTCTTTTTTCTACTTCTCCTGTAACTTCCTCTCTTTTTGGAGCTATTGCATCAATTTCATCGATAAAAATTATTGAAGGGGAATTTTTCTCAGCCTCTTCGAATATCTTTCTCAGATTTTCTTCTGTATTATGAGCAAAAATTCCACCAAATCCTCCAACAAAATTTTCTGTTGGGTTTACTGATATATCAAAAACAGGGCCGTTATATTCGATAGGTTTTATGCTTTTTACTTTATCCCAATAGATTTCACTTTCTACTATTTTCCAAATATCAGGATACTCTTTTTTTGTTGGGTCGATTTTCATAAGAAGTTTAATGAGTTTATCTCTTCCTATTGTTGAGCAATTTCTCCATTCGCGTGCGTGGGTTTGAAGTATTTTTCTCAATTTATCCCATATGGGTATTTGATCGCTTCTATACCATTTTCTACTTTTCAAATATTCCTTTATTTTTTTATTTCTTTTTTTGTCCAAAAATCCTATTTTTTCAAAATTTCTGAAGTTTTCTACCCCTCTTATCAGAATTCTATGCTTTTTGCTTTTTTCTCTGTTCGAATCTGATGCAACTATATCAAAATATAGCAAGATGTACAAAGTATCGTTTGCGAGTTTTTCACTAAATGTAGTTGCTTCTATAGTAAAAACACCTCTTTGATTCGGATATATACTTCCGTCTCCTGTAAAATATCCTTTTAAAAGATATCTAAGTGAAGATTTTTTAAGAGAAAAAATTATTGGTGGTATAAATTTCTCTGTGGCATCACCACCTTTAAGTCCAATTATTTTTTCAAAGATTGTTTTCAAAACTTCTGAATTTAGAGTTATACTCTCTTTGTAGAAAGTAGCGTGAATATCGAATTTCTTGCAAAACTTTTTTATAAACTTCTTCACTTCAGGCAAGGTATTATGGATTCTTACACTACTTTTATTATAATCTCCTTCAGCAAGCCATAGACCAATGAGTAATGAAAGATCTTTATCAAATTTGATGATTGCAGGGAATTCATTTTTCCTGTATTTACTCACAGAAATTTTTTCAGGATTAATTTTAATATTTGCAGCTTTCATTAGCTGCAAGAACTTTTTCAATGGTATTGAGATATTTTTTGATAGTATATCGTATACATATTTTTCTCTTATGCCCAATATTTTGGCACTTTCCTTTATACCTAAATTCTTGACCGCTTTTTTTATAAGGTTTGAATTTCTTATTCTTAAGCCGTAATCATTATCTTTTAAAAATTCTAGCAAGTTGATTTTAGAAACCGATTCAGGTGCAGGTAAATGAGAAGGTATAGCAATGTAAGAGTTTCCTGGTACAAGTTCACTTGTTTTTATACTTGAAATTTTTCCATCCTTTAATGTAAATAATGAATGATAATCGGTAACTCTAATCTTTCTTCCACTTGCTGTCTTAACTTCCAAAATTTTTGATCCATTTAAAGGGTGATCTATAAATGATTTGATTGGTGATATTTTTACCTTCCCATTCTCGTCAAAAGATATAACATGAGTGGATTTCTTTTGACTAACAACTTCTCCTATTTTTTTCATACTTGTAATGCCATTTTGAATTGACACTATATTTTCTGTGAATGGAAGCGATTGACCATACCATTTACTAAAGATTTCTGGGCCGCTTATAGAATAAAAGTTAGCTCCACTTTCATTCGCAACAGCCTTAGCTAAAAGTGTTTTGCCTGTGTTATGGCTCAAAATACCATTAGTGAAAAATGAATGTGTGGTTGGGACTTCAAAATCGTAAACCCTTACCCATCCATAAATTCTTTTCACTTCTTTTATTTTTTCAAAATCTTTTGGAGAGTATTCTTTTAAATCTTTTTTATAACTTTTTACTATTTTCTTCAATTTCAAGTTTTTACGTTTGGTTAAGAAACCTATATTTTCGTAAAACTTTTCTAAATTGTTTTTACCTCTTATTACTAACACATAACCTTCTCTTTCATAACCCCCTCTTGTATATTTTACCTCATATATGCGTGATATTATCCCCCATCTTAACAACAAATTTTGAACTTCCTCTAATAAAAGTCGGGAGGAAGATTTCAAAGTAACTACTCTGTGTATTTCATAGTAAGTGTATTCTTTATTTTTAATAAGTCTCGTTCTTTTTTTACTCACTATATTCACATACCCATCACCTTCGAACAACCCCTTTAAGAAAGCACTGCACACATCATTAGGTGACATCAGTATTTCTCTTGGAACATCTTTTTTATTGTAATTTTTAAACCATCGAGAAAGTTCTGCATCATAAAACTTTATTTTTAGAGAATTCTTCTCAGAAGGTTTTGTAAATTTAGGGGGGAGTCCAAAAATTTTTGCCATTAATTCTATTATTTTTTTCTTAAATTCTCTTTCCTTAACATGTATCGTGAAATTTATTCTTCCTACTTCTGCATGCCCTTCTGCTACAAATATTCCCATAATCAAAGCAAGTTCTGGAGACCATTCACTTGGAAGATTGCCGTTAGAATTTATTTTTACTCTGTTTGATGGTGAAGGTATCCAGTTAATTGTTTTTATTTCATCTCCAACTCTTAGTTTTTCAGCTTCGATCCAACCAGTTTTAGTAAGTAAAGGATGATTTACAGTCATTCTTAATCTCTTGCCAGTTTCTGTTAATATTTCTACAGTTTCTGGAACATCATAGATATGTAATGCTTTTGCAGATGCAGGCGGATAAATAGGCAAATCAGCTATATAGATGCCATTTGGTAGATCCTTAGCTAAATCTTCAATTTTAATTAAACGGCCATCCTCTAAAGCTATGAGCGACTCACCAGTTATACATCCTGGCGGCCCGTAAAGCAAAACTCCTTTTGGAGGATCAATTCCCAAGCGTTCAAAAATTTCTGGATGCCTTAAAGGCAGCTCAATCATTTCCCTTACTTTTCCTATGATATCTCTTATTCCTCCAATATCCTCATAAGTTACTGCAGGAATTGCCCTTTCTTCCAATTTTTCAGGAGCTTCTGGCAAAATTTCAACCTGAGTTATATCACCAATTCTAACAATTCCACTAGGTTCTGTGTTAACTACAACTAATCTTGTTTCTCCTGGAATTGGTGTAAAGAAAATTTCTGTGAAAAATTCTTCTCCAAAGAAATCTTCTAGTATACCACCAGATGGCCTTCTCTTTTTAACAATTGGTGAAGGAATTATTACATCTCCTTTAACCATAGGGCGCATGTAAATGTTTTGTTTAACTAAATTTGGTGAAATGTGAAGCATTATTCCCTTTTCTGCAGGAGCTAGAACAACCTTTCTTGCTTCTTTCACTTCAGCCTTTCTAACTTTGACATATTCTCCAACTCCAGCACCGCAATTTCTTCTTGTTATTCCATCCATTCTTATAATGTTTAAACCAACATCAGCAGGATAGGCTCTTACTGCTATTGCTGCACTCTTTTTTGAACCTTCTATTTCTACTATATCTCCTTCCTTGACCCCAATTTTTTGCATGGTCGAAGAGTCCAACCTAACAATTCCTCTTCCTGCTTCTTCTCTAGCTGTTAGTTCACCGACTTTAAGCCTTATTTCCTTTTCTACCATTAAACTTCCTCCTCAATTAAATCTTCAAAATTTTCTTCTAATAATACTTTGAAAGTTCTCCAAATAATTTTATCGTGCCACTCTTTTAAAAATTCAATTATTTTTTCAAATTCTTCTTCTGGAACTATAAAAGAGCTTTGGTCAACTTTTAGATGTGGAATTTCATCAAGCAAACCTTCTCTTTTGTAAACATAAACTTTTTCTTTTGGCTTGCCGACTCTAACTTCTTTTCTTATCACTTGCTTCCATCCATAAAGTTTTTTGAAAAACTTGTTTCTCTCTGAAAAACTTTCAAATTTTTCTGACTTGACCGAAAAGCAAATTAAAATTCCTTTTTTCATTTTTCTCACTTTTTAGATTATTTAAACACTAACTAATTTGAAAAGAAAACTATTTAAAGTTTATCTTTCTTCTTTTAAAAATGAGTTTTGCACGACATTTGATAGATTACTTGAAAAAGAAAAGAGCTAAAATAACATGCTGTGGATATTTTTCTAGAGCAAATTTTCCTGAAAATTTTATCATAAATTGCCTTCAAAGTAATGACAAATACGATTTGAACATAAGGTTCGGCAAAGATTATCCAATTTCTAAAGCAGAGTTCGATTGTCGTTTGGTAGAAATAGAAGTTTACGAAGGAATAAAAGGTTTGTGCGGTCAGGATGTGAATATTTTTGTTGATGATAAG
>JBBITC010000021.1:0-2121 GCA_037440965.1 Candidatus Aenigmatarchaeota archaeon
TTTTAAGGTAGAGAGAGAAATAGAGAAGAGTGAAGAATAATGGAAGAATTGCATTATTTAAAAGCTCTATGTTCATAATTCTCTTTCTATTAAATATCGATTTCAATTAAATTATCCTATCCACTGTTCAAATGACGAGTAAATATCTTTATACAATGATATCAATTTATCATTTTTAATTTCAATTCCCAGAGCTTTAAGAAAAGCACTATCTATCTCTATTCTTGATTGATCTATACCTTCTATCACATTATATTGTTCTGTTAGTCTTCTCAGTTTGACATTTTCAAACTTATCATAAATTTTCGCTAACTCTTTTAATTGATTATCGGATAACTTATTTACATCTAAAACAGGAAGTAATCTCCATTGAGCCATTTTTAACTGTATCCAACCTCCACTAACCTCTTGTCTATTCATCAAAATCGTGAGAAGACCCCATGTTGTATTGAGCCATAAACATAAAGCTTTCAGTTTTTCTTCATTTTCTTCTTTAAGTTTTACTATATAGAATAAACTTGAAATTGTAGGTTTACTACTCAGCATTGAGGTCACATGGGATGTATTTATTCTAATTGCACTTGGTAAAATCAATCTACCACTCTTCTCTTTGAATAAGGTTTCTCCCTTCCTCCCAATCGGCAAAGCATACGAATTAGGATGAATGAGCATTTTACTTCTTACTTCCTCTCCACCACCATGAATAATTTCTATACAACCAGGTACTCGCTTTGCTAAAATTCTGAAACTACTTCTAAACTGTTTTGCATCTATTCCGATAGAATTTATAATGTTATTCAAATTAGTGAGAGAAAACTTTTTTTTATTATCTTCAACTTCGATAATTCCTTGTAAAAGCTTACGAGATAATTCTAAAATTTTGAAATTAGGTAAGAAAACAAATTTCCCCCAATTATCGATGTGCTTCAGTAATTCTTTTCTTTCTATATTTACAACAAAAGCAGACGTTCTACCAACTTCTACATATCTGTCTTTATTTATTTTTTCAATCTGATTAGCAAGTGCTATGGATTCCACACTACTTTGAGGTTTTCTTAAAAGCATAACAAATTTAGTTATTTCATTATCCGAATGCTCTTTTAATTTTTTTGCTACAAGAAGACATTCACTTAAATTTGTAGATTCTGAAAAATTATATCCATTTTTTGCATCATAGCTTACAACAACATACTCCACATAGTAATTAGAAGCTAATAACGATCTTGCTAAGAACCACGAAATACCTGAAAGTAAATTTTTAGGTAGAACAAAGCCTATTTTACCCCCGTCTTCTTTTGTAAACTTATCTGCAAGATAAAGAAAAAGTAGACCTTCTCCTGCCTGTCCTATGTTTCTATAAACATCAAATTCCTTTTTACTAACTAAAATTTCAAGAGCAGTTTTATTTAGAAGTTTTTTCGCTTTATTTATAAGAATTTTTTTAATATCTTCTCTTACTTGCTTAAAATCTTTTAGGATATTCTTTCTTACTTTTTCATCAGCTACGAATCCGAATAAACCACCACCAATCTTTCCACTTTCTTCTTTCCATCTACCGCCAGCCCTTGTGAAGGGAGGATTCATAACAACTAAATCAAAAGGTTTTATTTTTATCAATTTTTCTTCTTCCTTCGTTAATCCTATTTTAGTTGCTTTTTCGCCTACGATTATATGTTTAAGTGTTGGATGAACTCTACAAAATTCAAGAGAACCAAGAGAAATTACTTTCCCATCTTCTTTTCTTACACCTAAAGGCAAAGTGTATATATTAAAATCTTTAAGTGGGACTTCAGGGTTATGAAAAGCCAAATTTAGTGCTGTGATCTGAGTTGCATATTTAAGTACATCAAATGCGTAACAAGATTCGATAAAAGCCTTGTGGAATTTTTCGTTGATTTCTTGTGGTATTACTTCAACACCCTCTTTCATAAGAGAAAAAATGTGATTAGTTCTCGCTGAGCTATATACAGCAGTTAAAAGAGTTCCACTTCCACATGCGAAGTCACAAATTCTTGAAAGCGTGGGTTTTGCTAAATATAAAAGTAAATAAGCAGATGGGACTTGGGTGAAATAGGTTGCTAAACCTTTTCTTAAACTCCAATCACCTACTATTTTATGATA
>JBBITC010000021.1:2169-5686 GCA_037440965.1 Candidatus Aenigmatarchaeota archaeon
ATTAAAACTTGAAATACTCTATTCATCGAAGGGATAACATTTAGAATTTCTTTAGTAACATCAAAAATTGGTTCATAATTTATTTTTAAAATTTCTTCAGTTGCTTCACTAAGTGCTGATCTTACATCTTTTGTTCTTGAAAGCTCACTAAGAGACCTTTTTTTATGAGCATATCTAATTGTTTCATAATAAATTGAACTTAAAAGTAAAGCTAGTCCAGCTTGAGCGAATATAACTTCTCTTATTTTTTCTGGATCCCCAATAGAGAAACCGTATAATTTAAAAAGAATATCGTAAAGATTTTTTGACACTACTATTGATTGAGGATGGGAAGAAAGACTATTAACAAAATCTGAAATGAAGTTATTAACTTCATTTTCAATTTTCTTTATATGCTCTTCATTGATTATGAATTGAGAAGCTTCTCTTATTAAATTAGCTAATGAGTATAAGTCAACTTTAACCCATTCTTCAGCAGGTTTAGCTACTATTTTTCTTTTGTATAAAAATTCGTGCAAAGTATTAGAAATATCAATAGGAACTATCACTTTAGAGTAGAATGTCATATTTTTTAATCTTTCTTTAATTTCAGTTTCTGGAAGTGTTTGAGGAAGTTTTTCTGCATAATGAATAGCAATTGCCATATCAACAGGTAGTTGCTCTATTCTTGTTTTTGCGTCTTTTTCTGCGTCTAACTTATCATAAGAGCCTTCAATAACTATTTGAAGTCCTTGATAATATGCCATTATATCTTTCCTACCCTTGCCTAATTGTTCACTGTGGGATAAAACACCAATTTGATTTAAAAGTTCTGAAAGCAATACATTTAGTCTATTTTCAAAAACATATTCTGCCATACTTTTAAATAATACCTAACCTTTTAAATTCTTTTTCTACTTCTTCTTTACTTTTGCCACAAATATTACATCCAGATTTGATTATCCAAATATCTTTGGTTCGAACATAACGTTTTTGAGAGCCAAAAGTTGCAGTTTTAGTTCTTTTAATCGTTGCTGTACTAGGAATATACCAGGCTTGTATTTTTCCCTTATCACAAAAAGGACAGCTTAGTTCTACATATTCTCCTCTCATTTTTTTACCTTTAGCAATTTTCATGGCATACTACTAAAAATTAATTGGAAATGTAAGATTAAAATAAATTTTTAACCGAGTGTTAATTAACTAATTCATTCATTAAGCAATGCTTTGATAAATTCTTCCCTAGAATTAAAATTAAGTAAAGGGTGAACAAATTGTGGATATTTAATTATCTTTTCTTTAGAATCATATTCTATTTTTAATGTTACCCACGAGTTTAATTCTCTTCCGATTTTACATCCAAAATCTGCGATGTTAAAAATATTTCCTTCGTGTTTACCTCCATGCCTTGCTACATGACCACATATGATTATACAATTTTTAATTTCTTCCCAGATTTTTCTTAGTCCAGAATCACCCCGATTTTCTTCTCTTTCCCCTATCTCTAAATAACTACTTTTATCTAATTTTCCATAAGGAGGTAAATGAGAAATAATAATCAGCTTTTTAATTTCACTTAGGTATCTTTTTAATTCTTCTATATTTTCTTTTGCAGAAGTAATATAGCCATATACCACAAAATCACTAAAATCTACAATTTTATTTTCAATATTCATGATTTTTGCTGTATCAATACATTTACTTAAAGAAATTTCATCATGATTTCCTCTTACTTCTAGTACTATATCAAATAAATTTACAACACTTTTTAATTTTTCTATATATTTTTCGCAAATAAAGTTATCATCAAATGAATTTTCAAAACTAGAGTTATCAACTATGTCTCCGACTAACAGTAAAATATGTGATTTTCCGTATCTTTTCTCCGATTCTATTAAATTTCTCAGTCCTTCTAAGCCAATTAGTGTCGCTTCGTTATTATATATTTTAGAATTTAAATGAAGATCGGAGATTGCATAAATCACAATATCTTTATTCCTTAGTTTTTGTAAATTTTCTATATTTTGTTCATAAATTTTTATTGTTTCTATCATTTTCATCACCTTGAAATTTTCTGATTTGAAAATACTTTTCAACTCTTTTTAAAATTTTATTCATTAAATCTCTTTCAAAATCCCAATAAATGAAGTATAATTTAGCACCTCTAGGTCTGCCAATTATGTCTGCAAGTTTAGAAAATGATTTTCTTGGATATCTACAAAGAATAAATATAGTGTATTCAGACCAGTCAACACCCGAAGCATTTTTATCTGAAATAATCGCAATTCTGGATTTTTTAGAATTTATTGAAACTTTTTCACCAATATTTTTTTCTATTTCTTCTTTAAGGAGGTTTAAATCTTTTACATAAGTTGAATAAATAAGTATTTTTTCATTATAATTTTGTTTTGAAATTATTTCTACTACTTTTTTAAATAATTCTTCACTTTCAGAAAACTCGGCTAACGGGCTGTTATTTATTTTAATATTTTTGGAATTAAGTATATTGAATTCTCTTACAGAGGAAACAATTGCTTGTTGAATTTGCCAACCCATTAATTTATAGATTTTAAATAAACTTATAATTTGAGAAGTTATTTTTTCTATTTCTTCTTCATTTAGTTCTTCTTTCTTCAAAATAACCTTTATTTTTTCTATATCTTCTGGGGTAAGCCTATCAAACTTTTTTATAGGGAGTTTATATTTTTTTATAAGATTGAGTATTTTTTGTTTTATTTTTTTTCTTCTTTCGTGAAGTGCACTATAAAGATCGCTACGAAGCTGGTTCGTAAGTTCTATTTTTTCAATTTCATAATCAAAAAGATTTAAGTTTGTGGTTAAACAGAGTGGATTAGTTGTAGGATCGATTTCTTTAAATGCTCTTTTTAAAATTTTTATTCTCCCTCTTTCTTCAGAAGAAGGTATAATAAACAAAAATAGTTTTGCTGAAAGTAATTTTTTATTTTTCCTTACATATCTAGAAAGAAGAAAACCCAAAGCTGAATCTTTGGTAGCTTTTTCTCCTTGATCAAATATGAAGAGATGTTTGTTGATATCTAAGGGATCAATATCTATTCCGTAAAGTTTTTTTATTGTGAGTATATTAATTTTCCATCCAATAGCAACTTCTAGTATTTCATTTTCTGCGATGTTACTTTTTTCAAAAACATCGCATAGTCTATTATACCATTGCTTTCTAAGCTCCCTTGGGGGAACTATTATATTCACTGTTTTTCCATTTATAAAACCAAAGTGTTTAAGCAATTTTATAAAGATGATACCTATTGTAGTTTTTCCGTACCCTTGTGGAGTTAAAATGAATTCAATTGTTTTATAATCTTTTTCTATATTAAAAACAAAATACAAGAAACAAAGTATCGCTGAGGTTAAAATAAAAGTTATTCTTATAGGTTTTTTATCCCCGACCACTTTTGAATCGTTATACAGATAGATTAAATTTTTTTTAATTTTCTCGTCAGAAAATAAAATTTCGGTGATTTTTTCAATTTGGTCAATAAGCTCTTTTTCGTTTATTTCT
>JBBITC010000021.1:5751-7755 GCA_037440965.1 Candidatus Aenigmatarchaeota archaeon
TTCTTCTTCTGATTTACAAGCTATACCTAAAAATATTTCTTCCTTTCTCAAAATAAGAGTAATTAAATTTTGGAGCTTTTTCTTCCAGCTTTGTTTTATAGTGTTTTGTATCATTTTTTCTCACCATTCTCAAACAAACAAAGATGACTAAAAGAACAGGTGCTACATTTGTAAGGATTGAACTCTATTTTTGGCAATTCTGGTTTAGAATGGAATTTTAGAATTTTTTCAACAATCTCGTAGAATAATTTTTTAAGATCTCGTGTAATTGGTATTTCGTATTCATTCCATTCATTTCCATCAATTACAACACCCTTTTCTACAGGTAGTTTTAAGTTTTTTTCTAACGCTATGGCTCCTGCTGTAAGTTGTAGTTTAGTTCCTAATTCATTATTTCCATTAAGTTTAATATCACCTACCTTAAAACTTCCATTAGTATTAAAAATACAATCTATTCTTACAATAGTTTTTTCTGTTTGGAATGTTTTTTCGATATATTTGGGAATAGAACAAAACCCATATTTTGTTTTAAAATCTAGCTTTAAAGCTGATTTAGTCAGCTCTTCTTGTAACCTTTTTCCATCTATTTTCAATTTTTCAAGATGGGGTGAGTTTGTTTTTATTAATTCAGGAATTTTAACTTTAATGAGTTTTTCAATGTTCATACTTTCAAAATAAAGTTTATAGAGTTTGTGAACCAGAATACCATGTAATATTCTTTCATTTAAACAAATCTGCATCTTTTGAATTTTTTGGAGATAGTAAGCTCTAGGGCAAAATATCCATGTTCTAATGTCAGTTGCAGATATTTTTCTTTTCATTCCATCACCTTAACTTTTTTCTTATTTCTTCACATTATTCCATTAAATCGTCAAAGATTCTATCGATTATTTTTCTTCAACCTCTGTTTCTTCAATTATTTGAACATCGGCGAACTTTGGTCCACCACATTTTTTCCAACAAATTTTAGTATGTTGCTACTATTAAGAAATAACATCTAAGATAATATAATATCAATAGTGTCACTAATGGTGTTAGGAAATGCTCAAGAATAGGCAGAAAAAAATTTCATCAAACAAAGTCCTTTAAAAAGTATTTTTAGATCATTTTCAATTTCTTTTTTTTGTTTTTTTAATTCTGGTGGAAGGTCAACCTTAAATTTGATATCTCTAAATACATATTTTCCATTTTTATTAAGAGTAAAAAATTTTTTCAGTAAACGTTCTTTAAAATTTATATTTCTTGTGTACCCTGCAATCTGTTTCAAATCATATTCCAAAGAGGAGCCTTTATAGTAAAAGTAACCAATTGTTCTTAGTTGAGCAGGTGTCCACTCAAATTTTTCTGTTTGTTCATGTTGAACTTCTGTTGATCTTAAAAGATTTTCAAACTTATAGGCTAATAATTCAAACTCTAAAAGAGAAGTAAACCATATGAAAGCAAAAATAAAACTAACTCCAGTAGGTATTAAGTACAACCATATTAAATGAATACAAGAAATACTCCATCCAGGAATGACAACTGGAAAAAAGTGATAAAATAAAAACCAGAGAAAGAAAAATACAGGAATGTATACAAGAGAGATCAAGTATATAGAAAATAGAGTCAAATTTGTTTTGTAGATGCCTAATAGACGCTTTAACCACTCTAAAAAAATCTTTACTCTACCAAAGCTCATAATTTTAATTTTTCCTTTTGATGTTAGATGACATATTCCTGCTTTTTCAAGATGTTTCCATTTTAATTTGTAAATAATTGGGTTCTTTCTGGTTTTTATCATCCTTTTCCCCCTTATTTTTATAATAGTTTTCCCCAAAATTAAAATTTTAATACAAACAAGATTTAGTTCGATAATTGCTATAAGTGGTTAAATTCATAGTATACTTAGAAAATTTTTTTGATAAATACCTTGAATGGACATTCTAGATGAGCACAACCTTTTCATCGGAAAAAGATGAAAGTGGAAGGAGATATTTATAGACATTGCAATATTTAATCAATTCA
>JBBITC010000022.1:0-7488 GCA_037440965.1 Candidatus Aenigmatarchaeota archaeon
GCCTTGTTGCTGCTTTTGAAGGTCCTGGTAAAGAGCATAAAGAATACTTTCATGTCTGGCCAAGGGATGCTTTTTTTGTTGCCTTAGAACTTGCAAATTTCAATAAAAATAAAGCAAGGAAAATTGCTGAGTTTGTTTTGAAATTACCAACAGAAAATGGACTTTTTTATCAAAGGTATGAAATTGATGGAAAGCCAGATAGTAATGCATGGTGTAATGGCGATGGTAATAAACAACTGGACCAAGATGCTTTAAGGTTTGTTGTTTTTTCAAGAATAAAAGGATTAAAAGTAAACCTAAAAAAACTAGAAGAGTCTTACCTTTCTCTTTTAGAACAGGTGAAAAGTAAAAAGCCAAGTGTTGATGTCTGGGAACAGAAAAAAGGTTATTTCTTTTACACCACGGCAGCACTAATTTGGGGTATTAAATCTGCTCAAAAAATTTTTGGAAAAGATGAAGAACAAGAAAAAATTTTGGAAGAGCTAATTAAAAGTATTGAAAGTTTTTATGATAAGAATTTAAAGAGTTTTGTAAAAAGTCCTTCTGAAAGAATTATAGATTTGGAAGTTGTTCTTGGTTTAAATGTTCTTTTTGAATGCGGGCTTGAAATGTTTAAGAGAAAAGAAAATCTGGAAAGGGTTTTATCTACTTTAAAAGCTGTTGAGAAGGAACTTTGTGTAAAGGTAAAAGATATAAAAATACCGTTAAGATACAAAGACGATTTTTGGGACGGAGAAAATGTAAGTAAGAAAGGAAGTGGAAGACCTTGGCCTATGGGTTGTGCTTTTATAACCCAAGCTTATAGCTATGTTGCAAGAAATGCTTATGAAATTGAAGCTTATGAAATTGCTCTAAAAGCTTTGAATGAGGCTAAAAGATGGCTCGAATACTTGAAGAAAATACCAAACTTACATGCTTTTCCTGAACAAATAGGTTTTGATGGATCTTTACCAGAACATTCACCTAAACCATTAAGCTGGTGCGCTGCTGAATTTATTAAAGCTGAAAGAGTCTATTTTGAAACTAAGGAAAGAATTAGAGAATTGTCAAACATTTTTGCTCTTTTAGAGATCTATAAACCAAAATTAAGTTTTTATTTCAATTAATGATAGTTAAAATTTTCTAAATGTTAGACGTCTAACAAAGAGTTTTATTTACTTAAAAATTTAAATAGAATAAAATTTTATGAAATATAAAACAGTTATTGTTGGAGCCGGGCCTGCAGGACTAAGATGCGCAAAGTTTCTGGCTGAAAACTATGAAGATTTTTTAGTTCTTGAAAAATCTGAAGAAATTAGAAGAAAAATTTGCACTGGCATTTGGGTTTTAAATGAAAGAACAGATAGGATGAACCTTCCAGAAGAAGTTTTTGAAAAGAAATTTAGAAAAGTAATCTTTACCACACCTTATAAAAAAGTTGAAGTTGAGCTAGAAGAACCTTTTGTTGCAAGTATAAACAGAAAAAAGTTGAGCGAATGGATGTACAGAGAAATTAAAAAATATAAAGCTGAAGTCCTTTTTGGTTACAACGTTTCGAAAGTTGGCAGTAATTATGTAATTGCTGGCAATAAAAAAATATACTTTGATTATCTGGTTGGGGCTGATGGAAGCAATTCTGTTGTAAGAAAAAGTTTGGGATTAAGTACCGAATTTGGAATAGGCATTCAATACTGGTTAAAAGAAAAGTTTGAAGATATAGAGATTCATTATGATGCAGAATCCTTTGGTGCTTGGTATAGCTGGATTGTGCCTCATAAACAAGTTACATCAGTAGGAGCAGGTTGTGACCCTAAAATAATACCAATAAAAAAATTGAAAGAAAACTTAGATAAATGGTGTGAAGAAAGAGATATAAAAATAAAAGATGCAACATTTGAAAGCGCACCAATAAGTTATAAATATTGTGGTTATAGGTTTGGTAATAAATTTTTAATTGGTGATGCAGCAGGACTTGCCTCAAGTCTTAACGGTGAAGGAATATACTTTGCTATGGCTTCTGGTGAGGATGTCGGAAAAATTATAGTTGAAAAGAATTATAAACCGAAACTTATCGAGGAAGTGCTAAATCTTAAAAAAAGACATGACTTAATCGTTAACTTTCTCAGGTCTAGCAAAACATTAGAAAAAATTGGCTATAATGTTCTGCTCTATTTTCTCAAATCAAAATTTTTTGTCAGAAAAGCATTAAATTTTGTTTGATATTATTCTCTCGTATTTTCTGCTAGAGTTTTGAAAAAATAAATAAAACCTAACAAAAGTATGCTAGCATCTAACCAAGCTAACCATATAGAAAAAGGTGATAGTAATATAAGAAAAGTAATTACCACAAAAACCATTAGTACTAAAAAAACAAACATAAAAAAACACAATAATCTGAAACTCTCTGAGATTTTTGGTTTAGTAAAAAACATTAGAAGCGCGAAACGCCCACTTCTCTTAAAATTTCTATAGAGCAGAGAAGAGTAATAAAAAAGTATGGAAGATAAAACTGTAGTCGAGGAAGCTAGCATGTATGAACTAATAAGATAGAAAATTTCATGCATATTTTTTAAACCTCCTCATCCATCTAAAAGCTATGAGAAACATAAGGAATGCAAATATAGTTGAGCCAAATAATGGGAAAAGAATAAAGAAATAGTAAAGAGAATTTTTGTTGAGATAAGTATAGGAAAATGGAATAGCGAACAAAAATCCTATAAATGCTGATAAACAAGCGAAGTAGCCAATTTTTATGTCAATAAAAGTTTCTTTCGGGTTTAAAAGAAAAGAAACCATAGAAATATTTTCATGTTCTTTTAAAATTTTGTAAAGATGGAAAACTATAAACACTGCCGCTATACCTAAGAATATCCAAATTATTGCAAAAATTGTATAAGTTAAAATTTCTGGTTGAAACATAATAATTAATTGAAGGTCTAAATTTAATCTCTATTGATGTTAGACGTCTAACATTAAAAAATTCAAAATTATAAAGCTAAAAACAATATAGAAAATATGAAAAAAGAGAAAAAGAAACCAAAAACAAGTTTAGATTTGGAAGAAAATATAGAAGGCGCACTATGCTATGTTCTTGGATGGATAAGTGGTATAATATTCTTTCTTCTTGAAAATAAAAGCAAGTTTGTAAAGTTTCATGCTTTGCAGTCGATAATAACTTTCCTGGGGTTAACTATTGCTAGCATACTCTTCAATATAATACCATTTTTTGGTTGGGTTATTTCATCGCTAATTGGTTTACTTGGTTTTGCTCTTTGGATAGTTTTAATAATCAAAGCCTATCAAGGAGAAATGTACGCATTACCAATAGCAGGAGATATAGCTAAACAATATTTGAAGTAAAACTACAAATCATCTAAAGGGTTTTTCACCTTTTTCAATTCCTCTGTTGAGATATGGGTGTAAATTTGGGTTGTAGAAATGTTCGAATGCCCTAAAAGCTCTTGAATTTTCCTTATGTTTTCACCTGACTCAAGCAAATGAGTAGCGAATGAATGACGAAGAACATGAGGATGAACGGGCTTTTCTATTCCTGCTTTCTTTGCTGCAAGATATATTATTTTTTGAACGTTCCTTTCAGACATCCTTCCTTTTCTTCCGACAAAAAGAAATTCTTCATTCTTTCTTCCTTTAGTTAATTCAGAAAGCTCTTGTGAAAGTTTTTCAGAAATCAAAAACATTCTGTCCTTTTTACCTTTCCCTCCTCTCACCCAGCCAATATTCTCATTCAACTCAAGATTACCAACTTTAAGGTTAACAAGCTCGCCTAACCTTAAGCCTGAAGAATAAAGTAACTTTACTATAAGCTTGTGTTTTTTGTTTTCTATAGAATCTATTAGTTTTTTTACTTCTTCCTTTGTAAGAACAACAGGTAAAGTTTTTGGAACTTTTGGTGTTTTAAGATTAACTATATTTTTGCCAAGAACTTCATCATAGAAAAATTTTAAAGCAGATTTGATTAGAACTATTGACTTCGGAGAAACATTTTCTGAAATTCTTTCAGCTATATAATTTTTAATATCCTCAGTAGTGATTTCCTCAGGTCTTTTATTAGCTTGCTCCAATAATTTTTTATTCCAAAACAAGTAAGCTTTAATAGTTTTTTCAGAAAATCCTCTTATTTTAAGTTCTGTCTCAAGCTTTTTTAGTTCCTCCATAATTAAAATATAGGAAGTTCGTATAATATCTTTAACTGAAAAATTATAACTTTATAATCAAAATCTAAATTATACTTTCTATTTCAAAAGTAAGCAGACAGCACAAGCAGCGATGTACCATAGTATTATATCAGAAAATAAACTAATTACATTAAATGCAACGCCTATTTCTGGGCAAACAACTTTAGCTTTATTGCATTCATAATAATAGGGAAGCGGGGAACCTATAAAATAAAATGGACTTTTTTCTAAAGCAACAAGCTCATAAAGCAAACTTGTAATAGAAGTAAAAGTGAATATAACTCCAAAAATTACTAATTTCTTCCAAGTTGGTTTGAAAAATTCTTTCATTCCCACTTTTAAATATTGTAGTTTTTTAAAAAAATAGTTTGTTAAAATTCAATTTCGTCGACAAGAACGAGTTTATCTTTCCATATCATTTCTCTTGTGTTTTTTCTTTTATCTTTGAAAGTTTTGCTAAAACATTCTCAATTGCGTTAGCTAAGTCTTCACCACTATCTGTAAGACTAACCATTTTTATTCTTCCTTTTTTTTCAAACTCAACAAGCCCAAAAGATTTAAACTGATCCAATAATTTAACTGTATGCGAATATGTACAATCTATTTCTTTTGACAAAATTGTTGCATATTTTGGTCCAGAACTTAAACTCGATATTAGTTTGACAGGTTTTTGTCTTAAGAATAGCCTTGAAGCAGATTTTTCTTTGGTCAAATGCTTCACACTCTATTTTATAATTAATCAAAAGATATATTTATACTTAGTTATATAGCTATTTTAGAATATATAAAATAAGAATTTGTTTAAAATAGTTGTTTGGCAAAATATATTAATTTAAACACATTATAAAAATTATATATTTTACAACAGATATTTACTATAAAATATATCTTAAGTTATATAATTCATAAAAAAGAACAAAAAAGATATTAGCTTAAAAGATAATTTTTAAAAAGTGAATTGAATGCTGATTTTAAGAGAACCGGTAGTTGCTGGAAGTTTTTATAGTTTGAGTCAAGACTCGCTTAAAAAACAAATAAATTATTGTTTTAATCATAAAATGGGGCCAAGAAGTATAAAAAAACAGAAAGTCTTGACTGCCATAGTTCCCCATGCAGGTTATGCTTATTCTGGACCTGTTGCAGCTTGGGTCTACTCAAGATTAGATAATGCAAACTTTATAATTCTTGGGCCAAATCATTCAGGAATGGGATCAAAGTTTGCTATAATGAAGTCTGGAATTTGGAAAACACCTCTAGGAGGTGTTGCTATTCATGAAGCTGTAGCAGAAAACCTTATAAAAGAATGTAAAATTCTAGAGCAAGATGTTTTGGCTCATCAATATGAACATTCCATAGAAGTTCAACTCCCTTTCTTGCAGTTTAGATTTGGAGATACTTTCAAGTTTGTTCCTGTTTGCATCTTGAACGAATTTGCTGATGACACACTTCTAGAAAGTTGTAGGATAATAGGAAAGGGCATTGCAAATGTAATAAAAAAAGAAAAAGAAAACTGGTGTGTTATTGCTAGCTCAGATTTTTCCCATTACGTTCCTCAAGAAATTGCTAAAAAAATTGATTTAAGTTTGGTCAAATCCATAATAAAACTTGATGAAAAAGAATTCTTTGATAAAATAAATGAAAAAAATGCAAGCGTTTGTGGTTTTGGTCCAATAGCTGTTGTTATAACTGTTGCAAAAGAGTTAAAAATCAAAAAGTTAAAACTTTTGAAGTATGCTACTTCTGGTGATATGACTGAGGATTTTGGCTCTGTAGTAGGCTATGCTTCTATTATTAATGTTTAGTCTTGAGGAATTGATTCAGAATAAGCTCTGCCTGTAATTTTTCCCAATTGCTTCACAGCAGATTTGTGACTTTCTATAGAAACATTCAAAGCACTATCTAATTGTTTGCTCAACCCTGGTGCTTTTATTTTTAAATTTTGAATGATAAAAATATCTTTTGAAGTTATTTCTCCTATAGATTCCAATGTATTTGAAGCATAAAGTTTATCTACTTTTCCAACTTCATTTTTTGCATTTTCCATTTCATCAATATATTCCTGAATTACTTGTCTGGCCATTTCCTCATTTCCTCTCTCTATAATTACTTTAGCTTCTTTTAATCTTTCTTCAGCTAATTGAAGGTGCCTGTTTGCTTTTTCCAGATTATCAAAAGTAAAGAAAAGCTGTAAATTTTCTCTAGCTCGTTTAATTGGATAAAATAAATCTCCAGGATAAGCTTCAACGTTCCAAACAAAGAAACCTGTTAAAATCGCCAAAAAAGAAATTGAAAGGATCATGACCCATCGATAAGATGTTGGGTGAAGGATTTTTTTACCATCTTTCGATAATTTATAATATATCCATTTCCTTCCCGGCCTTTCTACTCTTTCAACTAGGTTTGAATTTTTAAGTAAGTCTAGATGTTCAGAAATAGTTGTAACATGCTTTTTTAAAGACCTTGAAAGTTCTGAAGCTGTCATCGGCCTTTCTTCTAAAGCTTTTAGGATTTCTACCCTAGTATCTGCAACTATTGTTTTAAGCAATTCTCTTGAAATTTTTACCTCATCTTCCATAATTATCATTTCTATAGAAAACTTTTAAACTTAAAAAAGATTTAGGGTGAAAACCCAAAAAAAACATTCGGATTAATAAAATCTTTTTTTCTAAAAATTTAGATGGTGGAAAAATATGAATAGAAAGATACTATTAGCAACTTTGCTAATTATGAGTTTTATAGGAATTGCAACATTAGTAGCCGCAAGCTCAACAGAAAATGTTTCAGTAAATTATCCAGAAACTAAAGTTTTAGAAGGTATAGCACTTGATAAAACTACAAACGAAACGAAACAAGCAGTTTTTCTTATAATGAATTATGGTGACGAAAAAAATGTCTACTTAATAATAGATAAAGAAGTTTTTAACATGACAGAAGTCGGAAATGTCTCAAAACCAGAAAATGGAACTCAAGTAATTTTCTATAGAAGTGAGGATGGAAGTATTTTAATACTGCTAACCCAAAAATTTAAAAAAGAAACTAGCATAGCCGGAGAATTCAAAAACTATTTAATAACTTTCAGACATAGATATAGAAATTGCTTTGAATTTAAAGAGAACTTTGGAAAACAAATAGTAGAAATCAACCCTGGACTTGGAAAGATCCAAAAAGAGGTCAGGAGTGAAGTCAGAAAAGAAACAAGACCTGTAAAAGGAACATGGAGAACACAAATTGAAAAATAAGCTTCTAAGAATTATTTGAAAAACAAAACAGCTTGCTAAAATTTTTCTTTTTTATTTTTATTTTTTATAGTAGA
>JBBITC010000023.1:0-7216 GCA_037440965.1 Candidatus Aenigmatarchaeota archaeon
AAGCCTATTTCTCAAAGAGAACCTCATAGGCTACAAAAAGTGTTCCTATCAAGGCTAGAATCCAACCAATTGCTGCAAATATTGTGTCTAAACCAATGCTTCCAAATGTTAAGTAGTTAAGAACCACTTGTGGGAAAACTCCAGCGAACAGGAAGAAAACTCCTGCGGTTGCTAGCCATGCAAAACCTTTTTCTGATTTTTTTGTGAATTTTGCATATTCAGCTAAAGCCACTCCTAAAAGCAAAGCTATTCCCCACTCAACAAAGGCTGTTTCAAAGAGTGCCATTTTTTCACCTATTTTCATTTTAAACACAAGAAATATAAAGTCTTCTGTTGGTTATTTAAGTATTACCTTTAAAAAGTGGTAACATACTTTTTATGCTTAAGAAAAAGAAAATTTAATTATGAAATATCCTTTAGACAAATCTTATCGCTTACTTTCACCAAGAATTGTAATTTTAGTAACAACTATTAATTCTAAAGAAGGAACAAACGCTGCACCAATAAGTTTTTGTTCTCCTGTTAGTTTTTCTCCTCCGATAGTAATGATTTCTCTAACTCCAACAACAAGAACCCATAAGAATATTCAAGAAACAAAGGAGTTTGTCTTAAATATTTTGTCAAAACAATATACTGATCAGGTTTTGAGATGCGCTGCACGCTATCCAGAAGGAATAAACAAGCTTGAGGTTATTGGCCTAAAAAAATTTTCTTCTGTCCTTGTCAAACCTCCTAGAGTAAAGGAAGCATTTGCCTGGCTTGAATGCAGATTAATAGATGAAAAAAGGCTTGGCGACCATTTTGCAATATTTGGGGAAGTTTTAACAGCAGAAGTAAAGGATGAAATAACAAAAGAAGGAGAAATAGATTTTTCTAAAGTAAACCCTATATTACATTTGTTTAAAGAAAATTTTGCTTTTGACTTTAAAGTTGTTAAGCAAAAGAGGTATGATTGATGATTTGCCCAAAATGCTCAAGCGAGACAAAAGAATTGGTAGCTTGCGATAGATGTAAGGAAATAGGATGCATAAGATGCATAGTTAAAAAAGGGAAGGAATGGCTTTGTGAAAAATGCAGAAAAGAGCAAAAAGAACCAGAAAGTGCTTTAGCTTCTTTATTCGGCTAAAAAACTCTTACTATTTCACCATAAGGTTCTTTTTCTTTAAAAGCTTCAACTCTAAACCTAAAAATTTTTGCTTTTTTATTCTTCCAAGCGTCAGGAGGTAAACGAGCTTTTAAGCAAAGTGATTCTAAAAATTTTTCTTTTTCTTGAATGATTTCCCAAACTTGAGGCAAGTAAAGAGAACTAAAGCTTCCGTATTCTATTATCAAACCATCCTTTTTTTCCTCAATCTTTTCCAAGTATTCTTCTGGCTTTTTTACTTTTATAAGCTCTGGCTTTGTTAGAACCGAAACTTCAAAAACTACTTTTTTCAATTCTTCCTTTTTCAAAGGCCCAAACCTATAATCTTCGAAAGCAGAAGAAATTGCAGCTTTTTGAACTGCCTCAAACAAAGGAAAATATGGAAGAGGGAAACCTATGCATCCTCTTAGCTCGTTTTCAGGATAGGTTTCTATTGTTACAAAAACTCCTCTCTTTTCATTTAAAAATTCTTGTTCGAATTTTTGAATCTCAACTTTTCCCTTTTCAAAAAAATTTTCAACAGAATCTCTTGCAAGTTTTACCAAAAATTTTCCTTGCTCAAGTCTCATAAGTTAAATAGAGAATTCAAAATATAAAAAAGAAAAAAAAGAAAATTAGCTTTACTGGTTTTACCACTCTTCTTCTGGAATCTCTTCTTCTTCTCCTTCTTCTTCTTCTCCTTCTTCTTCCTCAGCCCATTCTTCTTCTGCCATTCACTTTTCACCTACTCACTATAAAAGAATTTAACAAATATTTATAGTTTTCTATTTTCAACTTTTTATTTAATTTATTTGAAAATAAAATTATTTTTATGAAATTTTTGATTAAAAAGGGAGATTTCTTCCTTCCTTCTGAGGAAATGAAAAAAATTACTTGGGTGAAAAACAAAAAAATTTATAGAGAGGCAGAAAAAAACCCTGTAAAATTCTGGTCAAAACTAGCAGAAGAAATTTTTTGGTTTAAAAAATGGAAAAAAGCTTATGTTTCTAAGCCACCTTATTTCAAGTGGTTTGTTGGTGGAAAATTAAACATAACATACAATTGCTTAGATAGAAATTTGGAAAAAAGAAAGAATAAAGTTGCTATCATTTGGGAACCTGAACCTTTGGAAGAAGAACCAAGATATATAACTTATTATCAGCTTTATCGCTTAACTAATAAACTTGCTAATGCTTTAAAAAAACTTGGAGTTGAAAAAGGTGATAGAATTGCAATTTATTTGCCGATGATTCCTGAAACAATAGTTTCGATGCTTGCTTGTGCAAGAATCGGTGTAGTTCATACAGTTATTTTTTCTGCATTTAGCCCAGAAGCTTTAAGAGTAAGATTAAAAGAAAGTGAGGCAAAAATTTTGATAACTGCTGATGGTTATTACAGGAGAGGAAAAATAATAAATTTAAAGCAAAGTGCTGATGAAGGAATAAAAGATACAAAAGTTGAAAAGGTCATTGTTGTTAGAAGAGCAAAAAATGAAATTTCTTTTACTTCTCACGACATTTGGTTTGATGAACTAATAAAAAATGAAAGCGATGAGTGTGAAGCAGAAATAATGGATTCTGAAGATTTGCTTTTCATTTTGTTCACTTCAGGTACAACAGGAATTCCAAAAGGTTGCTGCCATGTTTGCGGTGGCTATACAGTTCAAGCCTATTGGACTGGAAAATGGATATTTGATTTTCATGAAAACGATATACTTTGGTGCACTTCTGATTTTGGTTGGATTACAGGGCATACTTATACATGCTATTCTCCCTTGCTTAATGGAATAACAACTTTAATATTTGAAGGTGCACCTGACTGGCCAAATAATGAAAGATGGGCGGATATAATTGAAAAGCATGGAGTAACGATATTTTATACTGCTCCAACTGCTATTAGAATGTTTGAAAAGATGAACGGAAAAATTGCTGAAAAATATAAGTTTAAAACTCTTCGCTTGCTTGGCTCAGTTGGTGAAACAATAGATGAAGCAACATGGCTTTGGTATTTCAAAAATATAGGAAAAGAAAATTGTCCAATTGTTGATACTTGGTGGCAAACAGAAACTGGAGGAATTTTAATTTCTTCTTTACCTGGAATTGGACCTTTTAAACCAGGGTTTGCAGGAATTCCTTTTCCTGGAGTTAAAGCTGAAGTTTTTAATGAACACGGCAAGCCATGTAAAGAAAGAGAAAATGGAAATTTAGTAATTTTACCACCATTTCCTCCTGGTTTGTTAAGAGGAATTTATAAG
Source organism: Candidatus Aenigmatarchaeota archaeon (assembly GCA_037440965.1). GTDB lineage: Archaea > Aenigmatarchaeota > Aenigmatarchaeia > CG10238-14 > SCSR01 > JAVZHQ01. The sequence continues at coordinate 3,378 of JBBITC010000023.1, forward strand.
AATGAACAAAAGTATATAGAAACCTATTGGAGCAAGTATGGAAATAAAGTTTACTTTACTAGCGATGGGGCATTTAAAGAAAAAGGATTGATAAGGATAATTGGAAGGTTGGATGATGTAATAAAAGTTGCTGGCCATAGGCTTAGCACAGGAGAAATAGAAGATGCTTTAAATTCTCACGAGGCTGTAGTAGAGTCTGCAGTTGTTGGAGTAAAAGATGAAATAAAAGGTGAAGTTCCTCTTGGTTTTGTTGTTGTTAAATCTGGAATTGAAGTTTCAGAAAATTTGGCTCAAGAATTTATCGAACTTGTTTCAAAAAAAATTAGCCCTATAGCTAAGCCATCAAAAATTGTTTTTGTTGAAGATTTGCCAAAAACAAGAAGTGGAAAAATTGTCAGAAGAATTTTAAGAAGTATTTTAAGAGACGAGGCTTTGGGTGACTTATCAACAATAGCAAACCCTGAGTGTATAGAAAAAATAAAAAAAGTAATAAAGGAAATTAAGCCTTGAATCTTTATCTTACTCTTTTAGTGTTAGAAAGCCTATTCCTGCAAGCAAGTATCCTATGAAATTTAGCCCTGGAATTATTGAAAGTATTGCTCCAGCTTTAAGCAAACCTGAATTAAATTTCTTTCCAGCATTCCATAGTCCTATTAATTGAAGTATTGCATAAACTAACATTAAAACTATAGCCGGTATTGCTATTGCTAGACTTGCAATTAAATTTGCAACTAACATTCCCATATTGACTGTAATCAAAGCTCCAAATAAGGTTGAAAATGCTAAAATCATTGCTATTATTCCTAGTATGGCTGAATATCCAACCCATTTCCAGAGATTTTCTTTATATTTATTCCCTAGCTTTATCCATCCAACTATTAGCAAAATAAGGCCTACTATGTTAATCACTGGAATTATCGAAAGTATATAACCTATACCAAGGATTGTTCTCTCTTCCATAAATTTTAATTCTTTTTTTATAATTAAAAACTTTAAATATTCTCAAGAAAAATCAATTAATGCAGGAGACTAGGTCGCGGAGCTAGGCCTTCCGTGCCTCGAAAGAGGTGGCAAATGGTCTATACGGCCGACCGAAGTCCAAGGGCGGTATAATCTTATAAAATGGTCCAAATTCCTAACTGAGAAGTCTCGCCTTTCAGGGTGAGCAGTCTAACAAAACCGAGGAGGTCCGGAAGGAAGCACTCGTAAGTTAGGCTGTATCATGCTTGAAAGATACGGGATGGAGAAGGGAGTTTGGAGCAACCATTTTGTAAGATTTTATCCACCGAGGACATGCCTCCTGCAATTTCTTAAAAATTTAAATTTAAGATAAAAATTAAATGATATGGAAGAAGGCCTAAAAATCATTTTAATCGCTATAGTTTTACTTATAATTCTTTCTGGAATTTCCCAGCTTACATTAAGAACAATAATATTACCCAATGTAACTGTAGGTGAAAGGACAAAAATTGTTCTTAGCAACGAAAGTGTTCTTAGAACATATATGGACATTCCTGCAGTTGATCAAGAAGGAAATGGTGTTGTTACAAAGCTTATTGTTGAAGCAAAACCTGGAAATGGGAGAGTTTTGGTTGATATTAATCAATTACTTTTCTGGATTGATACTCAAAACTCTATAAGAGTTGCTCAGAAAGTTGCACAAAATTTTACTAATACTGATCTTTCAAGTATAGATTTAATTTATGCAATAGAAACAAACGCTTCTGTTATTGGAGGACCTTCAGCAGGAGCTGCAATGACTGTAGCAACAATAGCCTTAATTGAAAACAAAAGCTTGAATGAAAGTGTTATGATGACCGGAACTATAAATCAAGACGGAAGCATTGGTCCAGTAGGAGAAATTGTAGCTAAAGCTAAAGCGGCAAAAGATATTGGAGCAAAGCTATTTTTGGTTCCAAAAGGTCAAGCAATTCAAACTTATTATAAACCAATAGAACATTGCGAAAGAATAGGACCATTAACTTATTGCTCAACAGAGTATAAGCCAGAAAAAATAGATGTTAGCAAGGAAGTTGGGATTGCTGTTAAGGAAGTAAATAGTATAGAAGATGCTTTAAAATATTTTTTGATTGAGTGAGAAAATGCAATATTTTTCAAATGAGGAAATAAAGGATATTGTAGTTTCTGTTTTAGTTGTAACTTTAATTTTTTCTTACAGCTATTCAGACCCAAAGCAAACTTTTGAGCTATTTCCTTTTTACTTAATAATTGTAATTCTTACTTTTCTTCTTCATGAGCTTGCGCATAAAAGTGTGGCAAGAAAGTTTGGATGTGTTTCATTTTATAAGATGTGGTCGCTTGGAATTTTATTGAGCTTAATTTTTATGCTAATTGGAGCAAAAATTATAATTCCTGGAGCTGTGGTAATTTATCCTTTCACTTTTGGAAGATGGGGGTTCAAAAGAATTAGGCTTAGCGCTAAAGAAATTGGAATAATTTCAGTAAGTGGCATTCTTGTAAACATTTTTATTGCTCTAGTTTCAAGACCTTTTGTTGGTTTGTTCCTAATTCAAAAATTTGATTTTTTCTTTGCCCTTTCTTACATAAACTCTTTCCTTGCTTTTTTCAATCTTTTGCCAGTTCCTCCTTTGGATGGAAATAAAGTAATACTTTGGAAGCCTTGGTTTTGGTTTTTCCTTATAGCTATAGCTGCAAGTTTGCTTTTTTCTTTAATTTTTTTCTAATTCCTTTGAATTAAGATTTATTAAAAAAGAATAGTATTTAAATAAAAGAGATATATTTAATGGTGAATTTTATTGGTACTTGTTATCGGCGACTTTCACATACACTCATTTTATAGTCGTGCTACAAGTAGAGAAATGAATTTAGAAGGAATGAGTAAGGGAGCAAAAATTAAAGGATTAAACTTACTTGGAACTGGAGATTTTACTCATACTAAATGGATAGTTCAACTTAAAAGTAAGCTTCAACCTATTGATGAAACTGGTTTATTTAATTATAAAGATATTTTGTTTACATTAACTACAGAAGTTGCAACTTATTTTAACTTCCAAGAAAAAATTAAAAGAGTTCATCATGTAATTCATGCACCTTCTTTTGAAATTGTTGAACAAATAAATGAAACTCTCAAGAAATACGGGAACCTAAGCATAGACGGAAGACCAATTATTAGTTTAACTCCTTCCGAACTGGTTGAAAGATTAATGGAAATTGATAAAGATATCTTTATATATCCTGCCCATGCTTGGACTCCATGGATGTCGTGCTTAGGAAGCAAATCTGGATTTGATTCATTAGAAGAATGTTATCAAGATCAGGTTAAGCACATATTTGCTCTAGAGACAGGTCTTAGTAGTTCGCCCGATATGAATTGGCGCTTATCTTCTTTGGATAAATTTACTTTAGTTAGTAATAGCGATAGCCACAGCCCTTGGAGCTGGCGTTTAGGAAGAGAAGCGAATGCTTTCGACTTAAAAAAATTAACTTATTGGGAAATCAGAGATGCGATAAAAAATAAAGATAAGAAAAGGTTTTTATATACAATTGAAGTCGACCCAAATTATGGAAAATATCATTTTGATGGGCATCGAAATTGTGGAATAGCTTTACATCCAAAAGATGCCATTAAATTAAACAACATTTGCCCAAAATGCGGAAGAAAATTAACTATAGGGGTGTTGCATCGTGTAGAAGAACTTGCAGACAGAGCAGAAGGTTTTGTTCCAAAAGATGCTATTCCGTTTAAAACTTTATTGCCTTTGTATGAAATAATTTCTTTTGCTTGGGGTACTGGTGAATTATATTCAAAAAAAGTTTTGCAAGAGCATGATAAGCTAATAGAAAAATTTGGAAATGAG
>JBBITC010000024.1:0-7203 GCA_037440965.1 Candidatus Aenigmatarchaeota archaeon
TTATTAGTAAAAGTCTTTTGAATTCTTTTCTTTTCTGGTCTTTTCTTTATTTAATTTACTATTCTATTATTTTTCTTTCGATTTTCTTAGTAATTTTTTCAATCTCACCGCTTCTTTCTCAAATAATCTCTTTCTATCAAATATTTTCAACTTATACTGAGCTTTCCCAAGCTGGCTTAATTCAAATTGTTGGGCTTATAACAAACAGTCTAGAAACAATAACAATTTCACTAATAATTTTTTCATTCTTTTTCTCTTACTCTTACGTTTTTTTAACAACAGCAAAAACTTACTACTTCCTTTTCCTTTCAGGAAAAAGACTTATTTCTTCTAAGCAATCTTAATGTTATGGCCAAAAGAATAGCTGTAATAGATAAAGACCTGTGCAAACCAAAAAAATGCAATTATCAATGCATAAAAGTTTGTCCAAAAAACAGAGCGGGAGAAGAATGTATAGTAATAGATGAAGCGGAATTTCCAAGAATAGACGAAAGAATTTGCATAGGTTGTGGTTTATGTATTAAAGCTTGTGAAAAAGCAGGTTTCAAAGCCTTAAGTATAGTTAATTTACCAAAAGAGCTTGAAGAATCTCCTGTTCACAGGTTTGGACCAAACGATTTTGCTCTCTTTAGATTGCCATTTCCTTCTTCTGGAAAAATAGTTGGTTTAGTAGGGCCAAACGGAACAGGAAAGACAACTGCTTTAAGAATTTTAGCAGGAGAAATAAAACCAAACTTAGGAACTTTTGGAAAAGAAGCAGATTTTTCTACTTTAATTAAAACTTTTCGTGGAACAGAACTTCAAGCTTACCTTGAGCAAATGAAAGAAGGAAAAATTAGAATTTCTTACAAACCTCAAAGAGTAGACCAAATACCAAAATTTTATAAAGGCAAAGTATCAAAACTAATGGAAAAAATAGATGAAAGAAAAATTTTGAACGAAATTTTAGAAAAAACAAAACTTGAAAAAGTTGTAGAGAAGGAAATAAACAAACTTTCCGGAGGAGAGCTTCAAAGAGTTGCAATTATTTCTTGCTTGTTGAAAGATGCAGATATTTTTTATTTTGATGAGCCAACAAGCTTTCTTGATGTTTTTCAAAGATTAGCCATGGCTAAGCTAATAAAAGAATATTGCGACCAAAAATCAGTTATAGTTGTTGAGCATGATTTAGCAACTTTAGATTTTCTTGCTGACAGAATTCACATCTTCTATGGTTTGCCAGGAGTTTATGGAATTGTTTCAAAACCTTATAGCACAAGAGTTGGAATAAATGTTTTTCTTGACGGCTATATAAAAGAAGATAATGTAAGGTTTAGAGAAGAGTCAATAACATTTTTCTCAAGTATTGCTGAAAGGGGAATTTCTCAAGAAATTCTAGTTTCTTTTGAAAATATTGAAAAAAGACTTGGAAATTTTTTCCTCGAAATTAAAAAAGGAGATTTGAGAAAAAAAGAGGTTTTAGCGATTCTTGGGGCAAATGCCTTAGGAAAAACAACTTTTGCAAGAATTTTAGCAGGAGAGTTAAAACCAGAAAAAGGAAAGTTAAGCTCTTCAATTAAAATTTCTTACAAACCCCAATACATTGAAATAGATTTTGAAGGTACGGTTAGAGAATACTTATCTTCAGTGGCAGATATAGAAAAGGAGGAATACAATGCAGAAATAATCAGACCTTTAGATCTTAATAAACTATTAGAAAGAAAATTGAAAGAGCTTTCCGGAGGAGAGCTTCAAAGAGTTGCAATAGCTTATTGCCTTTCTAAAAATAGTGACTTATATCTTCTAGATGAACCTTCAGCCTTTTTAGACGTTGAGCAAAGGCTTGCAGTGGCAAAACTTCTGAATAAGTTGGTTGATTTGAGAGAAAAAAGCTGTATTGTGATAGATCATGACTTGCTCTTTCTTAGTCAAGTAGGAAGTAGAGCAATTGTTTTCTCTGGCGAACCTGGAATAAAGGGTTATGTTAAAGAAGTTAAAAAAATTAAAGATGCTTTTAACATTTTTCTTGAGCAAGTTGGTATAACTTTTAGGAAAGATTCTCAAACAGGAAGACCTAGAGCCAATAAGCCAAATTCTCAACTTGATTTAGAACAAAAGGAAAAGGGAGAATACTGGAAAGTCTAAAAACAACTATTTAAAGTTAATCAGAAGAATTTGATATGATGCAAGAGCAATTATTACCAAAAATAGTGAAAATAAAACCAGAAGAAAATATTTATGAGGGTGTAGCTAGACTTTTTGATAAAATACCAATTTCTAAGGATCACATAGGCGTTATAAGCGGAAAAGAAAAAGGAACTACTTACAATATTGCTCAAGATTTATGTAAAAATATTTCTAGTTATAAACTTGAAGGACCTTTTCCTGTCGAGGCTGCTACAAGTGAAGAAGGAAGTAGAATAGCTCAAATTATTCAAAGAAAAAATTATGATTTAGTATTAAGTGTTGGTGGAGGAACGATAGAAGATACAACAAAGTATGCTGTCCAACTTGCAAGTAAGCCAGAAAAAAGAATATATTTTGTCCATTTTGCTACTGCAGTTTCCCATGATGGTTTAATTTCTCCAAGATGCTCTATTAAAAATAAAGGATACATTTCATTAGATGTTAACCCCCCAATAGGTCTAATAATTCCTTATAAAATAATTCAAGAATCACCTTATGCTTCTATAACTGCAGCAATTGGTGACATTCTCGGAAAATTCACTGCTGTGAAAGATTGGAAATATCAAGAGCCTGAATCCTTCAAAGAAGAAATAGCTTTTCCTTTGTTTTTAGATTCTGCCAAAAGTATGCTTAAACTAATTAATGAGATGGAAGATAAAAAAATTCCTGCAGGAGCCACAAGTTCTTATTATAAAGAAAGAATTGTGCCAGAAGTAATAGAAGCTTGTATAAAATGTGGCGAAGGTATGATCAAAAATAAATCAACATTAGGAGCTTCTGGTTCAGAACATGATTTATCTCATGCTACTGACAGGCTTGCCCCTAAGCCCGGTCGTCACGGGCATCAAGTTGCATTATGGACAGCATTTGTGATGCGTTTATACGATGAGTTAGCTGACCCTATAGAAGATATAAGATGGGAAACTTTCTTAAAAAAGTTAGAATATATGCAAATGCCAGTAAATTCTTTACAGCTTGGAATAGAGTCAACAGTAATGGTTAAGGTTCCGGAGGAAGCTTTGAGATTAAGAAAAGAAGAGAGAGGAAGGTATAATGGAGTTCTTGAACGGTATGTGGAAAAAGGTTTTTTGCTCGATTCTGTTACTACTGCAAAAATATTATCTGAGATGAAAATAGTTTAGTAAAAGTTTAAATAATTTAATGATTTCTTAAATCTTATGAAAATAAAAGAAGCTATAGCTAAAGTTTTATACAAAAGATTGTTTGCTTACCTTGAGCATGATAAGATTATTGAGAGAAAAATGTTTGAAGAAATTTCAAATTTCTACTCTAAAGTTAATTCTCCAACAAAAAATAAAGAATTAGAAGAAATCTATGATTATAAAACAAGACTTTATTCAGCAGCTACTGTAGAAACGTTAACAATAGCTGGAGCAAGCCTAGGTTTTGAAGAAGCTCTTAAAAATCCTAAAATAAATGAAATAGCAACAACCTTAAGACTTGCCTTTGGCTATGGTGATATTTTAGATACAGATAACGATGAATATGATCCAAGAGTGCTTGCTTTAAAAAAACTTGATCCTAAAACTTTAGAAGAAAGACTTCATAAACATGAAATTTATCATAGGATATGCAGAAATTTAGAAAATCTTATAACCCAAAGATTTAAAATGTATCATCATCCTTATTCTTTCCAATTATACCTTTCAGAAAAAGAAAACGTGATGGAGGGCCAAAAAAGCGATGTTGAAGATCATTTCTGCTATCTTCAAGGCGATTTCGAAAGATTGAGAGAAAAATATCCAGATTATCAAGCTTGTATGGAACTTCTTGTGAAAAAATTAGGGTTGATGGGAAGAGGTGCAGCTCATATCGCTTATCTTGAAAGTGGTGGAAAGATTGAAGCATTAAAAGAATTGGAAGGTGAATTTTTCACGAATGCAGGAGTACTTTTACAATTTTGGACCAATGATGTGAAAAAAATTTCAAGTGATATAGAGAATCTTGACACAAACCCAATAATTACAACAGCAATTTGCAGGTATAAGGATGCAAATAAAATAAACAATAATTTGGTAAAAAGATTAGTTAAAGGTGATCCTCAAATTCTAGATAAAATGTCAGCTCCTTATCAAGAGAAAATGGAAGAGGCTTTAAAGGGAATTAAAAAGTTTAAGTTTGACCCAAGAACTCATAAAGGCTTAGCTTTAATGGTAAAAAGTGAAGCAAAGAAAGAGAAAGCTAATTTTTTAAAAAATTTTACAGTTTAAAACAAAATCTCTTCTGGTCCAAAAGGACTTCCAATTATAGCTCTTTTAGTTCCAGGAGGATAAGAAGTGAAAGAAATCTCTTTGGCTGAAGGTTTAAAAAGATAGAAACGTCTATAATATAGTCTTTCCTCTCTCAATTTTCTTACAGTCTCTGCTTCCTCTTTCGTATATTCTTTCCAGTATTGTGTTCCCAATTCATTAATTAACATGCTTCTTAAAGCAATACCAGCCAAGCAGACTTTTTGATAATCACTCCAAGTAGAATTCGCTGAACCTTGTTGCACATAAACAAGCTCAGTATTTTCTGATTTTTCTGGTGGCAATTGCATCCCTGTCGAGAACCTTAGTTTAGCATGTCTAATTGTTACAGATATTTCAGGTAAATCTTCCCATAATTCTCTATTCAATTCTACCCATTCAGGAGAATATCCTAGTAAATAGATAGAAGTAAAACTTTTATTATTTGCAGTTCTTTCCATAAGTTTATCTATTTCTTTTCCAAGCTCTCCTGAAGGGTCGATTTTATGGTAATCTCCTAAAAACACCATCTTTACATCATTTTCTTTGGCATAATCCTCATAAATTCTTGGACAGCGTTTGAGAGCTTCAAGTATAACAGGCCAGTTTTTTCTTTGAACATGTTTTTCTTCTACTACATTAGTATACAAATACTTACTACCCAATTCCTTAAGAATATGGCCAAACTTAAGAACAAAAATTGCACCGTCAAAATAACTGTCAGCCCCTGTAAGCTTTGTAGTAGTCCTCATACCGTCTGTCATTTCATAAACTATTAGCTTTTCCATATCTTCTCTAGAGGGTTTTATTTCTAGTTTTCTACAAATTTCTTTAAATGTTTTATGAATATATTCTCTACTTGGAAGCTTATACTGATTAACTAACAAATAAACCACTAATAATTAGATACCGTTAAAAATTAAAATCTTTTCTTTACATCAAATGAACAAAATTTATCTCCTTTTGTTAGACTTGTTTTTTGTATAAGTGTATAATTTTCTCCAGCAATTTTTTCAACTATACCCCTGCAATATTCATTACATATAACACAGAAAAAAGGATCTCCAAATTTTAAAACTTCAGTACCATAAGGACATTCTTTAATTATTGTATGATTATCGGCTATATCTAGTCTTAAACCAAGTATTAAAGCAGCAATTTTTAATGCCTTTGAAGCATTTTGAGGAGTTTTTTCTTCGATTCCAAGAAGTTGTATAATTCTTTCTGCATCATTTTTTCCTATTTCTCTAAGTTCCCTTTCTATTATTCTCTTTGTTGCACTATAACCTACGTCCTTGATCAAATGTCTAGCTATAGTGCATATAATTTTGCTTGTTATATTACCAAGCATTTTCATTCTTTCTTTTTCTTCAAATCTTTTGTAAATTTCATCCTCAATTTCTTTCAATTCTTTTATCTTTTTTTCCATGATTTTCACTCCTTAGAAAAGGCAGGGCACCTTGAACATCTCATTTCATCATCATACCTTAAACCACAAGGTGCTACTTCATTATTTTTTGGATAAAAAAGTCTGATATTTGCAAACTCTGGCAAAGTTATAGTATTCCCTAAATTCACTTCTACATGCTTAATTCCAGGTTCAGACCTTATTTGCTTATTAATAAAATCATCTACAAGAGCAATATCAGGAGCCAAAATGTTTATTATCAAGTTATGGTTCCCAGAGGTTTTAATCAAATGAAAAATTAACGGACAGTTCCTTAACTTTCTTATCAAAATATTTACCCCATCTGCATCAGTTTCTATGCCTATAGAAGCTGTTAAAGGATAGAGCTTTTGCAAGTTTAATAAAGCACCTATTTTTAATATCTTTTTTTCTATAAGTCTTTCAACTCTCTCTTTTACTGCTGCTGGTGTAACCTTAAGTTCTTTAGCCAAACTAGTGTATTTTGTTCTTCCATCTTTAAGAAGTTGCGACACTAGGTATTGGTTTTTCTCATCTAAAATATTTTTAATTTTCATCTTAAATCACTTAATTTTTTATATTTTTAAAGTATTTAAATTTTATTTTTTAGAGGAAAATCTTAAATATTCTAAAAATTTAATAATATATCCCTAGGAAGAGGAATAATATGGAAGAAACAGTAATCTGCAGGATTTGCTTTGAACCTATAATAAACTTCCTTTGTACAGATTGTCTTAGCAAAACTATTTTTCATTGGCTTTCTTCAGAAAATAAACAGCTATTAACTGAATTTCAAACATTTAATTCACTTTTATTAAATTTTTTTTCAAGTGATGAACAAGAATTTTGTGTGAAATGCAAAAGAAAGTCAAACACTATTTTATGTCCTTACTGCTACACTAACGAAGTGTTTTGGTGGCTTTTTACCAAGGATATCAAACTTGCAAAAAGATTTGCCTATCTTTTCAACTTTGATTTTCTAGGTACTGGTTTTTACCCTCACACAAAAACTCGAAATTTGAAATCAGTAATAATTAGTGAAGATCAAGATAACTTCAATGAAATAGGAATTTGCGAAAGTTGTGGTCAAGTTTCAGAAAATCTGAAAAAAGAAAACGGGCTTTGGCTCTGTGAATCCTGCAGAGAAGAAGATTAAAATTAAACTAAAAATTTTCTTTACTCTTCTCTATTTATTTTTTATAACTATAGTAATAACTTCTAATCTCTTGAACCATTTGTTCTATGTTTTTTATTCTTTCATTCATAGTTTCGTACTGCGTCTTTAAGCTATCGATATGAGTCAAAAGCAAATCAATTTTTGCCTTTACATTTTCTATACTAGAAGTTTCTAAACTTGGCTCT
>JBBITC010000025.1:0-7201 GCA_037440965.1 Candidatus Aenigmatarchaeota archaeon
AGAAACATAAGGAAATTTCAAGAAAAGGGGCAGAAAAAAAGTTTAAAGGTGGACTAATAGATGCTTCTGAACAAACAACAAAGCTACACACAGCAACTCATTTGTTAAATGAAGCTTTGAGAAGGGTTTTAAACCGAAAGGATATAATTCAAAAGGGCTCAAACATTACTCCAGAAAGGCTAAGGTTTGACTTTAACTTTGAAAGAAAGCTTACAGAGGAAGAAATAAAGAAAATTGAGGATTTGGTTAACGAGCAAATAAAAAAGGGTTTGCCCGTTTGGAGGGAAGAAATGAGTATAGAGGAAGCAAAGAAAAGAGGAGCGCAAGCGGTTTTTGAGCATAAGTATGGCGAAAAAGTTTCTGTTTATTTTATAGGAGATTTTTCTGTTGAAGTTTGTGGTGGGCCGCATGTCAAAAACACAAGAGAATTAGGGGAATTTAAAATTGTAAAAGAAGAAGGGGTTGCTGCTGGCATAAGAAGGATTAAAGCTATTCTTGAGTAGATTTTGGAAGAATCATCAAAATCTCTTTTGAATCGCCTATAGCTGAATAATTTCCTTCAACGTAAAATTTTCCAACTAAGGCTGAGGTTATCGCATCAAGCTCATGCTCGCTTGCATCTTCTTTTATCCCTTTTATTCCTAGTTTAATCAAACCTTTTTTTAACTTTTCTTTTTCCTTTCTTCTAGGAATTTTTAAAATGTCTTGAGCTGCCCCAGGAAAGCTTTCTATAACTTTAAAGCCTTTTTTCTCAAAAATTTTCCTTAGTTTAATTCCCCTTTTTGTTAATTCTCTCATAGGCCCAAGGGTTATAGGAAAAAATTTTATTTTCATTTTCAAAAGCTCTTTATCGCATTCTCTTAAATGAGGATAATTTTTATATTTTTCAGAGAGTCCAGGCCTTCCTTTTGGCAAAGCTAAAGGAGCATCTATGCTTATTACTTTAGGCTTAATTCTTTCAACCTCTTCAATTATTTCCTCATCTTTAAACAAAATGCAAGTTTTAACTCTTAGCTTTTCATCAAGAACACAAAAACCAGTTTCTCTTCTTTCACTTCCAGCCAAATCTATTCCCACAACTTTCATGCCAAACCTTTCAAAACACATTGAGCAGGAGGTTGAAGCATCAGTTCACAAAAAGATTCAAAAATTTCTTCTTGGCTAGCATTTTCTAAAATGTTTTGGCCTCTATAGCTTTTTATTATTATTTTTGAGGTGTTTGATTCAAGCTCTTGCATAATAATTTGGTTTGAGTTTTGATTTACAAAATTTTCTAAGTAGTTTTTTATTGCTAAGCAATCAAGGCAATTCTTTGGAAAATAGGCTTTAACTATAGTTACGCCTCTTGACAAAAGAAATTTCTCCTCGTTTATCCCAAGCTCATAATCTATTATATTTTTTTCAGGAAGCCTTATAGCAGAGCCTGTTGGGTTCAAAAGAGTTTCGATTCCTAGTATTATGCTTGAGCCTAACATTAAAAAAATCATTATTAGTGTAATAAGAATTGTTTTGTTTATTTTTATTTTCATTTTCTCACACAATCTATTTTCTTTTAACTATTAAAAGGTTTTATCTTTAACTTTAAACTTTTTTTAGAATAAAGATTAATTTATGTTATTTGGAAGCAAAACTTTAAAAGCTATCTTAATTATTCAAACAATATTAATTGAGAAAAGTTTTGAATTAATGTTAGACGTCTAACATTGATTAAGAAATTTTTAATTATTAACTCAAAAGCCATTTCCACAAAGGCAAAAATTTTATCTTCCTATTCTTAACTTTAATCTCATCCTCAAAATCCCAAGTAATAAAAAGCAAATCCTTACATTTTAATAGCTCAGAAGCTTTTATCAAAGCTTTTATTTCTCTTTTTTCAATTTCATTTCTACTACTAACATAAGAAACCTGAATCAATTGCCTTATTCTTAAACCTTCTTTCAAAACAAAATCAACTTCTCCATCATTAAATTTAAGGTAAAAGATTTCAAGCAAAGGATTTAAATTTTTTTCCCTAATCAATTCTAAAAATACTAGATTTTCTATCAAGCTTCCATAATTTGGCGAAAATTTTGTTACTCTAGTCAATCCAGTATCACAAACATAAATCTTTTTTGGCCAGGTTTCTCTTAAGTGAACTTTTGATGAAAATTTCCTTAGGAAAAAGAAAAAAAGTGTATCTTCGAGCATTGTAACATATTCGTAAACACTATCTTTTGCTACTCTTATATTCAAAGATTTTAATTTGTCAAACAAAGATTTTAAGGAAATTTCTTGTGAAAAGTTTTGAAGTACAAATAAGTGAATTGCTCTAGCTAAGTCAAAATTTCTTATCTTATGTCGCTCGATAAAATCTCTAAAAAGTACTAGATCAGAGTACTCTTTAAGTATCCTTAATTTTTCTTTACTTTTAATTACATCAGGAAATCCACCAATTTTTAAGTATTCTCTTAATAAATTTTTTATCTTTGCTTCTCTATCCTTGCTGATATATTCTTTTATTTCAAATTTTTTGAAAGATAAAAATTCTTTAAAGTTAAACGGTAAAAGTAAAAAGCTTATACATCTTCCTCTTAACTGAGTTGCAATTTCCTTGCTTAAAAGTTTGGACGAGGAGCCTGTAATGAAAATTCTGTATTTTTCTAAATCATACAATTCCCTTAAAATAACTTCCCATTTTTCTACATTTTGGATTTCATCCAAGAATAAAAATTTTGGAGTCTTGCCGTAGAGTTCAATAAAAATTCTTATTATATCTCTTATTTCCTTATAAGTTGTTTCATATAATCTAGAGTCCTCGAAATTAAGAAAAACAGCATCTTCCACTTTTTGTTTTAATATATGTAAATAATATGTTTTGCCAGCCCTTCTTGGTCCAATTATCGAAACTATAAACTTTGAATCAAGCGGAACTTCTAACTCACGTGGTATGGCTTCTATTTTTAATTCTTCATATTCTTTGAAATAATCCACAATTTCTTCTTTTCGAATCACAACTTAAATATAGGGGATAATTATTTAAATATTTTTCCTTATTAGAAGGAAATTTTTAATTATTAACTCAAAAGCCATTTCCACAAAGGCAAAAATTTTATCTTCTTATTCAGAAGCTTTTATTTCTCTTTTTTACTAACGGATTTATTTTCTTTTAACCTAATTAAATTTAGAGAGTATGGTTCTGGAAAAGCTTGTTTCCTTGAAATTTGCAATAAAAAACCCTTGGATAATGGTAATAAACGGGATGATAGTTTCATTAGCATGCCTTTTCATAGCTTCAATTATTTTTGAATCTTCAGTAGGCTTAATGACAAATTTTTTGATAACTATTGCAACTTTACCTTTTATGCTTAAGTTAATAAGCTATCATGAAGCAAGGGAAGAAGAAATAATAGAGAAAGAAAATTCTCTTTTAAGAAGACATGCAGATATTTTAAAGGTTTATGCAGCCTTTTCTGCTGGAATAGTTATTGCTTTATCTTTAGCTTATGTTTTTCTTCCAGAAAACACTAGCTACAAGCTTTTTAAAGATCAAATAGACACAATAAATGCAATAAGAGGAAAGGCAACTTTTGCAGACACTTTTCAAGCAATTTTTTTAAATAACGTTGGAGTTATGTTTTTATCCTTTCTTTTATCTTTTCTCTTTGGTGCAGGTGCAGTTTTTATAATTTCTTGGAACTCTTCAGTTCTAGCAACTGCAATAGGTTCTTTAGCTAAAAGTATAGGTGGAATAAAAGCTTTACCAGTTGCTGCTCTTCCTTTCCTACCTCATGGAAGCCTTGAATTCCTTGCTTTCTTTATAGGAGCTATAGCTGGGGGGTTAATATCAGTAGCTATAACAAGAAGGAAGTCAAAAAACTTTTGGTTAATAGTTTATGATAGCTTAAAGCTTCTTTTAATTTCAGTAGTAATACTTGGAGTTGCTGCATTTATTGAAACTGTTGCGTTGGTATTATGAAGTATTTAATTGTTCTCTTACTTGTAATTATTTTAATCCTAATTTTTTATATAATCTCGCAAACTTTCAAGCCTTCTGTTGGAGTTTTCCATTGCTATTGTTCAATTCCAGAATATGGTGAAAAAGAGGTTTTAGTTACTCTTCAAGTTGTTGGTGAAACTTGGGGAGCAAGTATTTTAAAACCAACAAATATTTCAATAAAAATTTTTGAAAATTCTGTTTCTTGCAATTGTGAAAGCGTTTAATCAAGATAAATTCCTGGTTTTCCATACTTAGCTTTACTTGCCTTATTTTCTGGGTCATACCTTTTTTCATCGCTTGCTCTAAAAACAAGAGTTTTTTTGAAGTTAAAGTATTTTGAAAGAAATTCTTTTGCTTCATCAAAATACTCAAACTCTTGAGGTGATGTTAAGTATAAATAGCAATTGTTTTTCTTTTTTGCAAGCTTTATAACTTGTTTTAAATCTTCAATTGTTTTCTTTAAAATTTCCTCTAGCTCCAAAACTTTTTTATCAACTTTTTTTTCTTCATAGCTTGGCCATTTTTCTATTGCCAAAATATTTTTATTTCCAAGCATATGCCAAAGTTCTTCGCAAGTATGAGGCAAAAGAGGGGCTAGAAGCTTTATTTCAATTTCTAAGGCTTCTTTCAAAACATTTTTGTTACAATTTTCAATTTTTCCACATCTTTCAACATACCATTTCAAATCGTTTATAAAATTAAAGAAAGCATGTTGCGTTGCACTTCTAAACTTCATTTCCTCATAGCATAAGGTAGAGTTTTTGATATGCTCTTGAGCTCTGCTTTGCAAAAACAAATCAATTTTTTTTATTTCTTTTCTTTTCGCTTTCTTCAAATTTTTAACAAGATTTTCTAAGAAACTAATCCTTGAGGAATAGCCTTCTATACTTTCGTCACGCCATTCAGCATCGTTCAATCCTTCGGTAGAAGCTATTATGTTTATTCTTACCAAATCAGATCCTATTTTTTCAATCAAGTTTCTCAAAGGAATTATGTTTCCTCTTGACTTACTCATCTTTGTCCCAAGAACATTCACATAGCCATTAACTCCTATTGCTTTTGGCCAGTATTTTTCATCAAATATTGCTACATGATGGAAAATGTAAAATGTTAAGTGGTTTGGAACCAAATCCTTTCCAGAATTCCTTAAGTCAACAGGATAAAAATAATCAAACTCCTTTCTCATTTCCTCTATTATTTTTTCATCAAGCTTTGATTTTTTGCTTATTTCTTTCAAATTTCCTTTTCCAAGAAAAACATAGTCAAAAACTTCATTAGTAAGCTTTTCTGCAGGAATTTTTTTCTCGTTTATTATTCTTGCTAGCGTATAGTAAGCCATGTAAATTGTGGAATCGCTTAAAGTTTCAACCTTCCATTCTTTATCCCATGGTAATGTTGTGCCTAAGCCTGCTTTTCTTGTGCATGCCTTATCCTTAAGCCATTCAACAGTTTTTTCAAATTGTAACCTAACTTCTTCTGGATAAAACTTCATCCTTTTAATACACTCTAAGGCTTTTTTCTTCCATTCTTCGTCAGAATACTTCAAAAACCATTGATTTTCCAAAATTTTTACATGATTTATTGTTCCACATCTGCAAATTACTCTTCCTGTAATATCCCAAATAACATCAGCAATTCCTTTTTCAACAAACTCTT
Source organism: Candidatus Aenigmatarchaeota archaeon (assembly GCA_037440965.1). Taxonomy (GTDB): domain Archaea; phylum Aenigmatarchaeota; class Aenigmatarchaeia; order CG10238-14; family SCSR01; genus JAVZHQ01. Next base: position 5,633 of record JBBITC010000025.1, read on the forward strand.
TTGAAAGCTTTTCTTTACATTCAGAAACTTTTAAGCCAGAATATTCTTGGCAATTTTCTTTCAAAATTCCTTGGTGAAATTCTTTTTTGTAAACTATGCTTGTTGCTTCATCAAGCTTAGCCTTTTCTTCCTGGCTTTGAATTTTTAATTTTTCGCAAACTTCTATTGCAGGATGCTCTCCAAATCCCGGAGTTTTAATAATAGAAATTGGCTTGATTTCTTTCACTTTTTCCTCTATACCATAATTCTTAATTTTTTCTGGATTTTTTTGTAGCTCATACAAAGCAACAAAATCATAAGGAGCATGAGAAGGAACTGACATAACAATGCCAGAAGCAGAGTTTGGGTCAACAAAGCTTGCAGGCAAAATTATAACTTTTTCTTTTGTTTTTGGATTTTCAACATACTTTCCTATAAGCTCTTTCACCTTTACTTTTCCTATAATTTCAACTTTTTTAAGCTGGTCTTTTAATTTTTCAGCAGCTTCTTTGCTTATTATCCAAACTTCAGAACCAACTTTCGCTCTTACATATTCAACACTTGGATTAACCCAAATGTTTGTGACACCAAAAACTGTTTCTGGCCTCAAAGTACCACATGGCAAATATTCACCAGAATCAAGTTTAAACTTGATTAAAGCAAAATCTATAGGGCTTTCTCCCTCACCTTCAAGCCTATCATGATCGCCTGTAGGGCTTTGACATTTTGGGCAATAAACTACTGGATGGGTCCCTTGAATAATACAACCATTTTTCTTTAAAGTATTATACTGCCATTCTATGAAGCGAGAATATGTTGGAGTTATTGCTGTTATAAAACTTCTTCTCCAGTCAATAGAAAAGCCAGCAAGCTTTAAGTCCTCTGTCCATTTTTCCATCCAAAACCTTGCAGTAAATTCTGGTCCTTTTTTCAAAAAATTTTCTATATCTTTTTTTGTGGCTCCGTAAAGCTTGAAAGTTTCCTCTTGCGTTTTATCTTTTTGTTTAAGCCTTTCTATTGCTCCTAGAATTGGCTCGCCAGTTGCATGAAAGCCCTGAGGATATAAAACATTAAAGCCTTGCATTCTTTTAAACCTTGCATAAGAATCCACTCTAAAAGCGGTAAAGGCTGCTCCTATGTGAGGAGCCCCATTAACGTAGGGATAAGGAAAAGTTAGGAAAAATTTTGGTTTTTTGCTTATGTTTGCTTCAAATACTTTGACCTTTCCCCATTTTTTCTGCCATTTTTTCTCTATTTTTTTTAAGTCCATATTTTTCAATTTTTATTTTCTTTATTTAAAAATTTTTAAATAAACAAATAAATATTGTATTCAAAGCCCCAGTAGCTCAGCTTGGATAGAGCAGCGGATATAAAGCTGAACCTTCTATCCAAGAAGAAAGCCGAAGGTCGAGGGTTCAAATCCCTCCTGGGGCATTCTTTCTATTTAATAAATTCACTAGAGAATGGTAAATTATTCAGTTTAGAGGGAAATTTTTTAAAATAATTTTTCGCATATAAAATTAAAGATAAACAACTGTCGACCGACACTTTACTATAAAAAATTCTTTTTTATTTTCAGTCGAAAATCGA
>JBBITC010000026.1:0-7077 GCA_037440965.1 Candidatus Aenigmatarchaeota archaeon
TTTTGGTTATTTAAACTTTAGATTTTGATAGTAAAAAATAGGTTTTTCTCAACAGAAAAAAATTTAAGTTTTGCATGATGTTTTTATTAAGGGTAAGGATGAAAGCATGTCCAGAGTGTGGAAATGAAAATCTGGAAAGAAAGTCAAGCGAGCTTGTCTGTAAAAAATGCGGCCTAGTGGTTTCAGAATTTGTGGCTGAAGAGTAAAAATCGTTTTCTTTTATCTCCTTAGGTATTTTTATTTCATTTTTATGAGACTATAAAAATTAAAGTAATTTTTTCTAAAAATTATAAAGTTCAAAGTTTTTCTGAATTCTTTTTTAAAAATTTGATTGCTTCACTTAATTCCATTTCTCTCTCAACTTTTTTTGCCATATCTCTTACCTTGAATTTCTTTGATTTAAGTTCTTTTTCTCCGATAATTAAAACAAACGGAACCCCCAAAGAATTTGCATATTCTAATTGTCTTGTTAAATTCCTTTCTCTCAAATCAAAATCAGTTTTTATTCCGCTTTCTCTCAACTTCTGAATTATTTCTAAAGTTTTTTTCAAAACTTCTTTATTTGTTGTTGCAACAAAAACATCTAGCTTAGATTTTTTTGTCTTTATCATTTTTCTTTCTTTCATAACTTCGATTATTCTTTCTATCCCTAAGCTTATTCCTGTTGCTGGAATTTCTTTTCCTGAAAAAATACCAATTAGCTTATCATATCTTCCTCCACCTGCAATGCTTCCTATCCCTTTTTCAGCAGAAATTTCAAATATCGGACCAGTGTAATAATCCAAACCTCTTGCTAAGCTTAAATCAATTTTAATTTTTGCTTTAGCATTCATTTTTTCAAGATAAAAAATAATTTCTTTTAATTCTTCTATTCCTTCTTTTCCTTCATCAAAACTCAAAACTTTAATTTTTTCAAAAATTTTTTCAGAATTTTCATCAATTTTTATAAACTCAAAAATTTTGTTTATAGATTCTTTTGAGGTCCCTTTTTCTTCTAGTTCTTTTTTTACTTTTTCTTCCCCAATTTTTTCAAGTTTATCAATACTTCTTAAAACCTCCAAAGATTTTTTCTCCTCTATTCCAGCAAATTTAATCAAAGCTGATAAAATTTTTCTGTTGTTTATTCTAACTAAAAAATTTTTGAAACCTAGTTCATTCAAGCAAGCTATTGCACAGACAATTACTTCAGCATCAGCTAACATACTTTCAGAACCAACTATATCAATATCTGCTTGTAAAAATTCTCTTAACCTGCCTTTTGAAACATCTCCGTAGCGCCAAACATTTTGAATTTGGTATCTTTTAAAAGGCAAATTTAAGTTTGGGTTTGAGGCAATAACTCTTGCTAAAGGTACAGTTAAATCATATCTTAAGCCAATTCTTCTTTTTCCTAAATCTTCAAAATTATAAGTTTCTTTTAGAATCTCTTCTCCTCCTGCTCCTTTTGCTGAAAGTATTTCCCAACTTTCCAAGGCTGGGGTTTCTAAAGGTTGAAAACCATAAATTTCAAATATCGACTTTATTTTTTCAATTACTTTCTGCCTTATAATCATTTCTTCAAGTAAAAAGTCTCTTGTCCCTTTTAAAGGTTTGAACTCCATTTTTTTCACCTAAAAATAATATGTCAAATAAAATTAATGAATAGGTTCAGAATATCTGTAAGATAAAAGTAGTGCATATTTTTTATTCCTTATTTTTAACTTAACTACCTTAGCACAATAGAAATCTAAATTTTTTATCTCTGAGAAACTTTTTAAAGGAATAGCTTCTTCTATTATCATATCTCTATAGTTTTTTGTAACTTCTTCCAAATCTTTATAGACTCTTTTTTCTATTTGTTGCATTCTCAAATCTTTCATTTAATCGCCTTAATAATGGGCCAGAAGCGGGATTCGAACCCGCTCTTGAAGCTTCACAGGCTTCTGTGCTAACCATTACACCATTCTGACCATTTTCTGGAATTAGAATAAGCTTTCCTTTTGAAAGGAAAATTCTAACTTTAGAACCTTCTAATAGCTTTAATTTTATTCTTAATTTGATAGGAATCGAAATTCTTCCTTTTGAGTCAACTTTAGAAATAGCACTAAATAAAGTGAACTAAATCACTTTTTGTGGGAGCGTTCACCTCTCATCCTTTTCACTTAAAATAAAATAATAGCAAGAGATTTAAATAGTTTGAGGTGGGAATTCAATTATTTATTTTTTTAAGTTTTTAATTTACTCATGAGTTTAGCTAAGTTTTATAGATTTTTTCTTGAAAACGAAATAAAAAAGGGTTCTTTGAAATTTATCAAGGAAACAAGAAAATTTATTTTTGGTATTTCATGTAAATCTGCTACTACAGAGTGTGAGTGATGAAATGGTAAGCGAAGCTTGTGGTGTTTTTGCTTTTTATTCTTCTGAAGTTCGAGCCTTTCCTTATGTCTATTGGGGATTGAGGGCTTTAAACCATAGAGGGCATCAGTCTCATGGAATTTTAACTTATGATGGAAATTTTAATGTTTACAGAGCTTTAGACTTAGTTCCAAAAATAGAGAAGAAAGATGTGGAAAGATGGGAGAGAAAATTGCCTGGGAAAATTGGAATTGGTAATGTTAGATATACAACTTCTGGAGGGTTTTCTGAGGAATCTTTAATCAAAGGGGCTCAACCTGTAGTTATAAATGGAAAGAAATTAAAGCTTGCTTCTGTTTTTAATGGTAATATTGTTAACACAAAAGAGCTCAAAAACGAGTTAGAAAAATCCTGGAAGGATTTTTCTTATGAGTGTGATTTAGAATTATTAACAAGAAAACTTTATCTTGAACTTAAAAATGGAAGAGACATTCTTTCTTCTGTTAAGAGATGCATGGAAGAAGTTGAAGGTGCTTTTTCTTTTGTTGGGGTAAATGAAAAAGGGGAGATGTTTGCTTTTAAGGATCCTTATGGGATTAAGCCTTTGTGTTTTGGAAAAGATGAAAAGAATTATGCTTTTTCTTCTGAAAGCGTTGGTTTGAATATAAATATGATGAAATTTATGTTTGAATTAAACCCAGGAGAGTTTGTTACTGTTAATGAAAACGGGTTTGAAAGGCAACAGCTTGTTAAGTCTAATAAAAAAGCCTTTTGCTCTTTTGAGTTTGCTTATTTTTCAAGACCAGATTCAAGATATGGAAAAAAATATGTTTATGAAATGAGGGAAGAGTTTGGAAGGAATCTAGCCAAAGAACATTCTGATTTACTAAGTAAAATAGATGTTATAATTTCTATGCCAGAAACTGCAGATGATGCTGCTTATGGTTTTCATGAAGAAAGTGGAATAAGGTGGGAAAGAGCAACAAGAAGGCATCGCTATGTTACTGAAAGGGCTTTTATTCTTTTACCAAATGAAAGACAAAAAACAATTTCAAGAAAGATTAATGTTGTTGAGCAAAAAATTTTTGGTAAGAATGTTGCACTTGTAGATGATAGTATAGTAAGAGGAGATACAACAAAAGTTACTGTTAGAAAATTGAGAGAAATGGGGGCAAAAAAAGTTTATATTTTTGTCACTTTCCCAAGAATAATTGCCCCTTGCTTTTATGGGATAGATATGGCAACTTATGACGAGCTCATAGGCTCAAAGCACGAACCAGAAGAAATAGCAAAGATTATAGGAGCTGATGAAGTTTGTTATCAGAGTATAAAAAGTTTTGTAAGGGCAACTGGTTTTAGAGAAAAAGAGTTGTGCTTAGCTTGTATAACAGGAAAATATCCTACAAAAAAGGCTCAGGAAATTGCAAAATTGGCAAAAAAAGATTTTGAAAATGAAATAAGAAAAGAAAAGAGGATTTATGAGTAGTTTTTCAAGTTCGACCTAAACTTTATATACCTATTTTTTCAAAAATCTTTAAGTGGTTCAAGTGAGTGGTAGACGGATCTTATTCTAAATTTTTATTTACTCTAATTTCTAAGGTGAATTTATGAAAGAAGAGGAAATAATGAAGTTTTGGGAAGAAAAAGGAATTTATGAAAAGTTAAAGGAATTGAGAAAAAATGGAAAAAAATTCTTTTTCTTAGACGGTCCACCTTATGCTACTGGCTCAATTCATGTTGGCACTGCTTTCAACAAAGTAATAAAAGATTGTTTCTTAAAATTTTTCAGGATGCAAGGCTTTAATGTTTGGGATCAACCAGGTTATGATTGTCATGGCGTACCAATAGAAAATAAAGTTGAAAAAAAGCTTGGTTTCAAGTCAAAAAAGGATATTGAAAAGTTTGGTGTTGAAAATTTCATTAAAGAGTGCAAGAAATTTGCAACCGAGTTTATAGACACGATGAGCGACCAGTTCAAAAATCTTGGAGTTTGGATGGACTGGAAAAATCCTTACTTAACTTTAACTAATGAATATATAGAAGGCGCTTGGTTTACTTTTAAAAAAGCTTTTGAAAAGGGTTTGCTTTTTAAGGGAAATTACCCAACACACGTATGTCCAAGATGCGAGACTGTCGTTGCTTATAATGAAATTGAATATTCAAAGTTAACAGATCCTTCTATATATGTTAAATTTAAAGTCAAAAATAAAGAGAAAGAATACTTGCTCATATGGACAACAACCCCATGGACTTTACCTTCAAATACTGGAGTTATGGTAAAGCCTGATGCTGATTATGCGAGAGTAAAAATTGGAAATGAAATTTTAATAATAGCTAGGCAGCTTGTTGAAAATGTCTTGAGTAAAGTTGGAATAAAAGATTTTGAAATTTTAGAAATTTTTAAAGGAAAAGATTTAGAAGGTTTAGAATACGAGCCGCCTTTGATTGGTTTATTTCCTTTTATTGAGAATTTGAAGAATGCTTTTAGGGTTGTTCTTTCAGACCAATTTGTTACTTTAGAAGAAGGTGCAGGTTTAGTTCACACAGCTCCTGGCCATGGACAAGAAGATTATAAAGTTGGTTTAGAAACTGGTTTGCCGGCTGTTTCTCCTGTAAAAATGGACGGGACTTATGATGAGAGCTGTGGAGAATATGCAGGAATTTTTGTTAAAGATGCTGACCAAAAAATAATCGAGGAATTGAGAAAAAGAGGATTGCTTTTCCATGAGGAAAAAGTTACTCACGATTATCCTTTATGCTGGAGATGCGATTCTCCTTTATTGCTAATTCTAACTTCTCAATGGTTCTTCAAAGTTACTGCAATAAGGGAAAAACTTTTGGAAGAAAATGAAAAAATAAAATGGGTTCCTGACTGGGCAAAGCAAAGGTTTAAAAATTGGCTTGAGAGCCTTGGAGATTGGCCTATTTCCAGACAAAGATACTGGGGAATTCCTTTACCAATATGGGTTTGTGAGGATTGTGGAAACGTTAGAGTAATAGGTTCAGTAAAAGAATTGCCGTTTGTTCCTGAAGATTTGCACAAGCCTTATATCGATGAAGTTCTTTTAGATTGTGAAAAATGTGGAAAAAAGATGAAAAGGATTCCTGAAATTCTTGACGTGTGGTTTGATTCTGGTGTAGCACCTTGGGCATCCTTAGGCTATCCAGGAAAAAAAGAACTTTTTGAAAAAATGTTTCCTGCAGACTTTATTCTTGAAGGCCCTGACCAAATAAGAGGATGGTGGAATTCTTTACTAATAACTAGTGTTATGAGTTTTGATAAAGCTTCTTTCAAGAGTGTTTTGTTTCATGGTTTTGTTTTAGATGTTCATGGGCTAAAGATGTCTAAAAGCATTGGTAATATAGTAACAGCAGAGGAGGTTATAGAGAAGTATGGAAGAGATGTTTTAAGACTTTACTATTTGTTAAGTCAGCCTTGGGATGATTATTATTTTAAGTGGCAAGATGTGGAAGAAATTGCAAAATCTTTTCTTATAGTTAAAAATTCTTTCAACTTTGTTAAGACTTATGTCAAAAGTTTTGAAAAAGTTAGGGGATTGAAAGAAGAGGATAAATGGATAATTTCAAGACTTAATTCTTTAATTCAAGATTGTGAAAATAGTTTTTTAAATTATCACTCATTCAAGGCTGCTCAAGAAATAATTGATTTTATTTTAAATGATTTTTCAAGATGGTACATTAAACTAATAAGAGATAGAGTTTGGCCTGAATATAAGGGAAAGGATAAGAAAGCAGCTTTCTTCACTTTAGTAACAGTAACAGAAAATCTTGCCAAGCTTCTTGCTCCTTTTGCTCCATTTTTAGCAGAAGAAGTTTATCAAGAAGTTGTTAAACCTTTAAAAGGAGGAGAAGAGTCGGTACATCTTTGTCTTTGGCCAAAAGTTAATAAAAAACTTATAGATAAAGGGCTGGAGGAAGAAATGGAAATTATTAAAAAAATTTTTGAAGCTTGCAGTTCAGCAAGACAAAAGGCAAAGATTAAACTGAGATGGCCTATTTCAGAAGTTCTTGTTTTTTCAAAAGATGAAAAAATTTCTTCAGCAGTTGAAAGATTAAAAGAAATTTTACTTTTCATTTGTAACTCAAAAGAAATTAAGCTAATAGAAGAAAAACCAAAAGATTATTGTGAAGCAATCTTTGATTATGGTAAAGTTTTTGTTAATCCTAAACTTGATGAAAAACTTTTAGAGGAAGCTTTGATAAAAGAGTTGATTAGAAAAGTTCAAGAGATGAGAAAGAAATATGGCTTTAAAGTTGAAGAAAAGATTAGCTTAAGCTTATCTTCTGACGAGAAAACACAAGAGTCGATTAAAAGTTATTCTAAAATTTTAAGAAAAGAAGTTGGGGCAAGCAAAATTTCCTTTAGAAAATTAAAGGGAGAGTTCCAAGATTCTTTAGATTTTAAAGAAAAAACAATTAAAATTGCTTTTGAAAGATTACCACCTAAGTAAGTTAAAAGATTTTAAAATTTCTTTTTAAATTTTTTTGAATTATGCTGAAAGAAAATTTGTTTACTTTTCTTTGCTTGCTTTCCTCAATTTTAGGCTTAGCTTTAATTTACTTTTCTGCCTTAAATATTCAACCTCAAGAAATTAAGTTAAGTGAAATTAATTTTGAGTTTTTGGGGAAAACTGTGAAAACAAGTGGAAAAATAGTTTATAAAAATTCGCATCCCTCAGGCCATTTGTTTCTAACAATTTCTGACGGAAAGAAAAAATTGCA
>JBBITC010000027.1:0-6993 GCA_037440965.1 Candidatus Aenigmatarchaeota archaeon
TTAGGGATGAATTGAGAAAATTACCAGATCGCGAGCTAGTTTATGCTCCTGCTGGAACAAAAGAGTGCGAAGATTATTTCTCTGCTATGGCTTGTGCCGCAAACTATGCATGGACTAATAGGTCGATGATTGCTCATTGGGTCAGAGAAAGTTTTGTTAGAGTTTTAGGAATGAAATTAGAGGATATAGGATTAGAAGTTGTTTACGACGTGGCTCACAATATAGGAAAAATTGAAGAGCATGAAATTGAAGGTAAAAAAGTAAAGGTATATGTTCACCGTAAAGGGGCTACACGTGCTTTTCCAAAAGGGCATCCGGAAATACCGAAAGATCATCAAAAAATAGGGCAATGTGTGTTACTTCCCGGTGCGATGGCTACAGCGAGCTATATTTTAGTTGGAACTGAGACAGCTAAAGACACCTTCTATTCTACAGCACATGGTGCAGGGAGAGTTTCTTCGAGGGCCAAGATGCTAAAAGGCGTTAGAGGAGAGGAAGTGGCACGAAAAATGGCTGAAAAAGGAATATTATCTAAGGCTGCAAGTTGGAGAGTTATGGCTGAGGAGGCAAGTGAAGCTTACAAAAATGTAGATATAGTGAGCGAAGTTACCGAGACTGCTGGTATATCGAGGAGGATAGTGCGTTTAGTTCCTTTAGGTGTTGTAAAAGGTTGAAAGTTCTAATAATGCTTTTTCATAAAGATTGAGGAACGACTTTCCAACTTTCGAGGTAGCATATAATCCTCTTCCAATCTTTTTAACAAACCCTCTTTTGAAATTTCTGGACAAGTATCTTTCAGCAGATTTTTCACTTAAACTATTCCTTTTAGCAAACTCTCTTATTGTTACTATATTTTTAATAGACTTAAGTCTTTTGTAAAGGATGTTGAAATAATAGTTATTTGCAACATATGTGAGAAATTTTTTCCTATTTTCCTCGTGCGTATCAAATATGTTATTTTCTAAAAACCATAAACAAGAATAAAAATCTGTGGAAATGTTAATACTGTTCTTATAGGCACATGCATAAATTCCTAAAGATTCTAACATATTTATCAAATCCTTTTGAGCATCCTCATCTACCTCTGAGACCATTATCTCCAAATTTTTAAGATTCTTGCTGAGTATAGCCGTTCCATCGCCGACTAAAACTTTCAAAATGAACCCTTTACAAAATTCAACAAATTTGCCTATTGTAATTTTTCTTAGAAGTTTAAGAGAGTTGTTGATTATTATGTTGAGAATTTTTGAAGAGATGTATATTTGAAAATTAACTTTAGTTAATCCTTCATGTTTAACAAATCCAACTTTTTTATTCATTAAATCTATTTTATTAAGAAATTGTTTTCCAATATTTCGAACCTGTTGTTTATTCACTAAGTTTGGGTTATAGTAAATACAAACTTTCCAATTTTCTTTTGAGATTCCCAAATAATCTTCTGCAGCTTTGACAATTTTTTTATGTTCATCAATGATGCTATTTGTGAAACTAACTTTGTTATTTTTCTTACTTCCTTCTGCCTGAAGAAGGCCAAAAAATTCAGCAACTTCTCTGTTCATTGGGATAAATCTTTTTATTTCAATTCGTTTTGATAATGCATTTCCTCTGTTAACATACCACAATCTTAGAAATTCTTCATTATTTTTCATAAAAGATTCGCACATCATAGAAGAAGCTACATATGCCAAATCAAATAGATTATTTTTAATCGGTTTTTCTACAACTGGTTTCTCAACTTTAGTAATCTCTTTTATCCTTATCATTTCACCCTCAGATAAACTAAGGATCTCAATAATTTCTTTAGGTAATTTTTTCTTCACTTGAGCATTCTTTCTACTCTTTGGTTTCTTTGGAATTTTTATATATACGTGTGCTTCTTTTGAATTCTTTTCAACCTTTACTTTTAGATAATGCCCAGATTTTAAATTTAGTTTTTTAAGAAGAACAGGTGGGATTGTTATTTCAAAATCGTTTCCAATTTTTACCATAGATTTTCTTTTTTGTGCAATTCCCATTTCTACTAATCTTTTCCTAAGGGTTTCTCTTGAAACCTTAATTCCATACTTTTTGAAGACAATTTCTTTTGTCTCTTCTAATGAACAACCTGTCAGATAGATTCTTGCCGCTTCTTCCAAAATCCCTTTTGTTATTTTCATTTTGATACCGTAATTATTATTGTAATTTAAAGTATTTAAATATTACTGTAATAATTAAATATATGGCACTTGAAGCTAAATCAACATTAATTCCACATAAAAAAGCAAAGACTTTGTATTTAACGATTCCTTCAGCTATAGCAAATGATTCAGCCTTTCCTTTCAAGCCTGGAGATGAAGTTACCATAAGCATAAAAGAAAAAAAGTTGATAGTAAGCAAATAAAATTTATTTACCCTAAAGTGGGTGAAAAATGAAAAACAACATTTTATTTCATTAGTTTGTATTGTCCACCCATAATTTTTATCGCTTTTCCTTTTACTATTGCCTCAGCAATTTTCTTTCTTGCCGAATTAACAAGCCTATTGAAAGTTGGTTGAGAAATTCCCATTTTTTTAGCAGCTTCCTCTTCTTCCAATTCCTCCAAATCTTTTAGCCTCACAGCCTCAAACTCATCTACTGTTAGTATAGTTTCCTCTAAATCAATCATTCTTACTCCTGCTGGTTTGAAGTAAGTCACGTTTGGTTCAAACCAAACTCTTCTGCATCTTCTTGGCCTTGGCATTTTCTTACTCTTTTAATTCTTTTAGCTTTTCCTCTATTTCCTTCAACTCTAATTCTAAATCTGCTTTTTCTTGCTCTAATATTTTTATTTGCTCTTCTTTGCTTAGCTTTAGCTCAACTGGAGCTGAATAAAACCTTCTCCAGTAGTATCTTCTCCAGCAAGGCCAAGCTCTACCTTGAGCCCACCAAGGTCCTGTTCCGTCTCCCCATGGCATATTTTCACCTCCTTTTTGAATAATTATTCATTATTTATATTGAATATATATTCAAAACATATATAAATACTTTTCGCTTTAATTTTACTAAGGTGATAAAATGCTTTCCCAAATACCTTTCAAGTTAGAAAAGATAAAAAAGGAAGATATAGATAAAGAAATTGCAAGAGTTGGAATGATAGCTGAGCTTGATGCTGTAAACTTATACGAGCAGCTTGCAAGCATGACAGAAGATAGCAAGCTAAGAAAAGTTCTTCTTGACATAGCAAAAGAAGAGAAAACACATGTTGGTGAGTTTCAGGCAATTCTTCTAGAAAAAGATAAAGAGCAGGAAAAAGAGTTGGAAGAAGGAAGAAAAGAAGTTGAAGAATTAACAGAGTGAAATTTACCTAAAAGATCCTTTCATTTTATTTTCTATTTTTTTAGAATGATATTCGCACTCAAGACAAACCCATTCATCTAAAATTTTCTGCAAGCTTTTATTCCCACAGTTAGGGCACTTCTTCACAAGGAGCACCTAGATTTTTAGATATCAAGAATAACTTGAGTTTTCCATATTCCTTTTATCTTTTCAACTTTCATTTTGTGCATGGTTGCAGCTTTAACATGCGTTCTAGTTTCATGCCTTTTTCTATCAATTTTCTCTCCTTTACAAGTTGCTTTTAGCTTTAAATTTTTTTCATCAATTTCCACATCAAACTCACAAAAACCTAAATTTTCAGAATCAACAAAAACTAGCAAGCTATTAAGCCAATTAAAAAGCAAAGATTCTAAATCATTACCTTCAACTTCTACTTCTCTTTCAATTTTTGGTTTTAACTGCTTAGTGTTAATCATTACTTCAAACATCGCTAAGGCAGCATTAGCAAAAAGTTCGTTCAAATTTTTACCATAAGCTTCAAAGGCTACATCAGCAGTAGTTATGTCCAAAAACTTAAACTTCATAATTAAAAATTATTTTGAGATTAAAAAACTTTTAAATATTAATACTTTTTTAAACTTATTGAAAATCATGGAAAGAATCCCAAAAGCTTTGATAAATGTAGAAAAATACATGAAAATTAACCTTTTAGAAGCTTTTAATATACCAAAAGAAAATGAGCAAATGGGTTTGGCTATAGAGGAATACTTAAGCAGAGGAGGAAAATACTTAAGACCAGGCTTAGTTTTTTCAACAGTCAAAGCTTATGGAAAAAATCCTGAAGATGCGATATGGTCTGCAATTTCTTTGCAATTTGACCATAATTGGTTTTTGATTCACGACGACATAGAAGATAATTCAAGATTAAGAAGAGGTAAGTCCTGCTTGCATATTCTATACGGAATTGATAATGCGATAAATTATGGGGATTATCTAAGAACTCTTGCAGAAATGGCTCTAGAAAAAGGAAAGGAAAAGCTTGGACTTTATACTTACTCTAGACTTATTACAGCAAGACAGGAAATGCTTAAAACAACTTGTGAAGGTCAAGATTTGGAGTTTATTCTTAGAAAAAAACCTTTGAGTGAGATGACAGAAGAAAAAGTTTTAAAAATACTTGAGAAAAAGTCAGCCTTTTACACAATTTTTACTCCATTTAGATATGGGGCTATAATTTCAGAATTAAGTGATAAAGAAATAGATGAAATTAAGCCTGCACTTATGAAAATTGGAGTTGCTTTTCAAATTCAGGACGATGTTCTTGATTTAACTGTAGAGAAAGAGCAAGAAAAGGGAGAAGCAACTTTAAAAGCTCAAAAGTTTGGAAAGGATTGGGCATGAGATCTGGAAGAAATGAAAAGGACTTTGCCTTTAGCAAAAGTTTTTAACGCAACTAATAGTCCTGCCGTAGAAATATTAAAAGATAGGAATTACTTAATTAAAGTCCTTGATACTGATGGAAGAATGAAAAGGTTAGTTTCAGTTAGAGATTCTTTAAGAGATAGAAAGATGGAAAATTCTAGCGAATACAGAAAAGTTCAAGAGAGAATAGATGAAATTAAGCTAAAGGTTATAGAAATAATGCATAAGTATAATGTGATAGAAGAGGCAAAAGATTTTGCAAAAAATCTTTATGAAGAAGGTATTGAAGTTATAGAAGAAAAGCTGCCAGAGACAGAGGGAAAAAAAGAAGTTTTGGAACTGCTAAAGTTTGCTGTTTTCAGAGAATTTTAAAAACTTATAAGCTAGCAAGAAAAATATTAATTGTAGTTAAGGAGGAAGTTTAGAATTCAGTAGCATACAGCTACGCTTTCCTAGCTTCTAAAAAAAGCTTAGGAAAGTCAAAAATTCTAAACCTCGAACTTAGCTACAAAAGCTTTTTAAAATTATCTTTTTTTATTAGAAAATCTAAGTTAATAATATGAAAAAAGCACAAGCAGCTTTAGAGTATCTTATTCTTGTTTCAGCAGCACTTTTAATATTCGGTGGGATCCTTTATTATTTCAACATCTCGAAAAATTCTTTTTCAAACGATGTAAGAATCTCTCAACTTACTAATGCAGTTAATTGGATGGTAGACTCTGCTAATATGGTTTGCATGGAGGGAGAACCAGCAAACATAATTTCTCCAGTTTATATTCCAGCAGGGGTAAAAGATGCTTATTTCGACGATAAAAGAATTGTTTACAATTTAACCATAGATTCAGGCATTATTCACGTTCATGGTGAAGCTTTGTGTAAGCTTAAAGGAGATTTACCAAGAGGAGAAGGAAATTATAGAATTCTTGTAAAAATGCAGGATGATTATGTTAACATTACGTATAAGTTTTAAGGCTCAGGTTACTGCAGAATTTATTTATCTATTAGGTGCTCTTTGCGTTTTTCTAGTTGCTTTTGTCTCAGCCTATAATTGGAGGAACGTTCAAATTCAAGAGCAAAGTATGATTTTTGAGATAGAAAGAATAGGAGATGAAGCAGCAAATCAAGTAAATTTAGCTCATTTAAGCGGTTCAGGCTTTTCAAAAGAGTATGTTTTACCTGAAAAAATTCAAGGATTTTCTTACAATATAATAATTCATGGGAATATTTTAAGAATAAACACAAGCAAAACTTCTTATACAGTTTCTTTAATAAGTAGCAATATAAATGGAAATTTTACTCAGGGAAAAAATTTAATTAAAAATATTGGGGGAATGGTGAATATAACAAATGGGTGAAAAAATGAAAGCTCAAATTTTCACTTTTGACATTTTCATGAGTTTGATATTTTTTATTAGTGTTTTCACTATTTGGCTTTTGATAACTAATCAGCTTGTTGAGCAAGCAAGTTATTCCTATGAGATCAACATGTTAGATAAAAAATTGCAAAGAGCTTCTGATTTGCTTATTAGAAGTCCTGGTTTGCCAAGTGACTGGAATGGCTTGAATGTAAAGGCTTTTGGTCTGGCTAACGAAAGTGAATATATAGTAAGCTATGATAAGGTTTTGAATTTTTTTGACATGGGAGAAGAAAGAATAAAGAGTTTTTTAGGGCTTGGAGGTTATAATCTTTATTTTAAAATAACAAACCTTACTGGGTATGATTTTCCTGAAGGAAAATTGGAAATGGGAAGTTATCCTTCTTCTAGTGCAAGAGTTGTTATTAACATTAAAAGATAT
Organism: Candidatus Aenigmatarchaeota archaeon; assembly: GCA_037440965.1. Lineage (GTDB taxonomy): Archaea > Aenigmatarchaeota > Aenigmatarchaeia > CG10238-14 > SCSR01 > JAVZHQ01. Next base: position 6,515 of record JBBITC010000027.1, read on the forward strand.
TTTGTTATGAATTTTGAAAGACGGTGTGAAAATTGGACACAAACTTTGTTCTTAGATAGACAGATTTATTCACCTTTTCCAGCCATACAACAAAATTATAGCGCAGTTGCTTATGCCCCAACAGGTCATTATACCACTATTATCCTTTATGATCTTGATGATACTGACCCGCCTTTGGGTAAACCAATTTATTTTTATCAAAATCCCCCTAATTTTAATTCAGTAACACTCCCTACAATTCCTAGCGATTATTATACTGCAAGTCTTTATCTTAAGGATATTGGTAATAGTGGAGGACAAGTTTATGTAAGAATAGTTTATTACAATGCTTCTGGAATATATAGATTTGAGCCACCAAATCAATTAAAAATCGCAGACCAATCAAATACTTTTAATCCAGGTGACGAACGATGGGAATTTTTTGAATGGCATAGTCAACAAAATTCTCCAGTTCCTCTTAAAGGTGGACTTGCTCTTGA
>JBBITC010000028.1:0-6899 GCA_037440965.1 Candidatus Aenigmatarchaeota archaeon
AAATTGCATTACTTTTTTTGGATTTTTGTGTTCAATATCTACTCCTATCAATCTTTTTTCATTTTGGCTTTTGTAAACCTCTTTCACTAAAGCAATATCAAAAATTTTTTGATAATCTTCTGGTTTAATTATAATACCGACTAAATTCTCATCTTTGTAAGAAAAAGTTTTATCTACATAATAAACAAAAATACTACTTTCTTCAAATTTTGCGCTATATTTTTTAAGAAGTTCCGAACAGATTTTCTTCGCTTTCTTACTATTCTTTCTTATTATTTCATAACTCATAATTTTTATTTATTTTTAAAGCAAAAATAAAAATATGGAAACAAAGTTTGTAACAGCTATAGGTAAAGGAAATGATAGCTTAGAAGTAGGAAAAAAAGTAGCAACCAAAGCACAAGAAAAGCTAGAAGGACAAAAAGCAGATTTCGCCATAGTTTTTAGTTCTTCAGAGTATGAGTATGAAAAAGTTATAGATGGAATAAGAGAAGTTATAGGAAAAGAAGTAAAATTGATTGGTTGCTCTTCTGCTGGAGAATTTACAGAAGAAGCTGTATATAAAGGAAGTGTTGCTCTGGCTCTAATTTCTAGTGATAACTATAAATTCTTTACAGGTCTGGGTAAAGGAGTAAGGAAAAGTGAAATAGATGCTTTGAAAGAAGCTAGCAGCAATTTTCCTCCATATGTAGAAGGCTACCCATATCTTTCAGGTATAAATTTACATGACGGTTTAGCAGGAAAAGGTGAGGAAATTGTAACTGCTACTATAAGAGTTTTAGGAAGTCATATAAAATTTAGTGGTGGCTCAGCTGCTGACGATTTAAAAATGAAAGAAACTTTTGTTTTTGAAAATGGAAATGTTGCTAAAGATGCTGTGGCATTAGCTCTAATAGCTTCTAAAACTCCAACAATTATAACAGTAGAGCATGGTCATAGTCCAATTTCTCCACCATTAGTTGTGACCGAAGCAAAGGGGAATGTAGTTTATAAGTTGAACGAAAAACCAGCCTTTGAGGTATGGAAAGATTATGTAAGAGAAAAAGTAAAAGAAAGGTTTGGCTTTGATGTAGATAAACTTTCTGCAGGAAGTAGCGAACTAATAAAAGCTTTGACAGTTTATCCCCTAGGACTTTATACTGGCGATGGTTATAAAATAAGATGGCTAGGAATAGAAGCAAGAACAGACGGTCCACTTATAGCTACTTGTGGAATACCAGAAGGTACTGTGCTTAGAATTATGGAAAGCTCAAAAGAAGAGCAAATAGAATCTGCTAGAAAGGCTGCTAGAAAAGCTAAAGAGTTGATTGGGGATAAAGAAATAGCAGGAGCTTTCGTTTTTGATTGTGCAGTAAGAGGAGTAATTTTGGGTGAAGAATTTTCAAGGGCTGTTGAAGCAATTTACCAAGAGCTTAAAGTTCCTTTAGTTGGTTTTGAAACTTATGGAGAAGTTTGTGCAGAGATAGGTGAACTAAGCGGTTTTCATAACACAACAACAGTAATCATGCTTTTATCAAAGTAAAAACTTAAAAGAGGAAATAAAATGATATCTAGAGAAGATTTACTTAAACATTTTGTTAAATCAGTTGGAAAAGAAAAAGCAGAGCTTTTAATTAGCGATGCTATAGAAAAACTTAAGCTAGAAAAGAAAAACTTCTATTCTTACGAAGAAGCCTTACAAATTTGTAACAAAATAGAAGAAGAAAACACAGGCTTTATAAAAATAATAGTTGCAAACTTGAAGACTATGTTAGAAGTTAAAAATAGAAATTTTTAATAAGATTTTGCAAAATAAACAATTTCTTTTGCTTTTTTCCCACAATAAATGCAATCTGAAAAAATTCTTTCTTAATTTATCCAAAAAACTTATGGAATAAAACTTTAAATATAGATAACTATAAATTTGTATGTGAAATAACATGAAGTCCAAAGAAATTATCTTCTATGGTATATTAGGAAAAAGAAATAACGTAACAGTTCCCCCTGAAATAATTAGAAAATGTGTATTAAAAACACAACAAAGTTTTGTACTTCTAATAGAAGTGAAAAACACAAAATTCTATTCAAATGTCACTTATCAAAATTTTTCTTATTCATTATATTTACCACAGTTCATAACTAAAAGTTTAAATTTGAATTCTAGAGATAAAATAAAAATTAAAATTATTGGTATCTTAAAAAAGAAATTAAATCGTTCTGAAATTTCAAAATTAAATTTGCTTATAAATAAACCGGTAAGTTTTGAAAAGCAAACTCTCAATAATAAAGAATTTATAGATATGAAAAAATTACTCTCTGGTAAAATTAAGATTCGGGATAATACCACATTTTTCATAACAAAAGATACATCACACGGGTGGTTACTAGTTTCCTATAGATATCCTAAGATTGCTAGGGAAAGTAAACCCATTATTATTAAAAGATATATACCTCTTTATTCATTTGCACAATTTCTTGGATTTTATATTGGTGATGGTACTACTACACCAAATACAGGTTCAGTCAGTTTCATAAATACTGCCAGAGATGTAATTGAATGGAATACAACTTTCATGAAAACCTATTTTAAATGTAAATTGAAATATCGCTTAGTTTATGGTCCGATTGAGCCAGATAGCGAAGTCTCTGAAAAAATAAGAAAATTTTGGAGTGAAATTGGTATAAGTTTTAATTGGTCTATAAATAGAGGGTATAAAAATCCCAATGAATTTGGTGCTATGCGTGTTGAGACTATTAACATGTGTTTGAAATTAATAATCTTAAAGGCATTAGAAAGAGTTTCTAATGAAGCTACTAAAAATCCAGTTATTGCAAAATTCTTTTTGAAGGGTCTTGCTATGTCTGATATGTATCCGACTATAAAGCATGGTATTCTAGAGAGTATAAATGTGGCATTTAAGGCAGGCGATAAAAAATTAATCAAACTATATCGCCAAATATTTGGAGTGTATGGTATAAAGGCTAAAAAAAACAGCAAGAAAATTCAGAATACAACTCACCTTTCAACTTATAGAACGGAGGATTTTATTAAAATACTGATAGACGGTATATTTAAATTTCATAAGGCAAGAGAAGAGAAATTCGTTAAAGGACTTTTAAATATGGATTTGTTTTCAAGATATTTTAAAAGATTGAAATTATTCCTAGACGGACCACTCGCAGCAAGTGAATTTGCTAAAAAATCTAAGCTTTCAGACATACCATATGGACAACTTGAAAGGTTGACGAAGTTTGATCTTTTAGGTAAGACTATCACCTATCCACGATTATATTTTATAACAGATAAAGGAAAAGAACTCTTGAATAAATTGATAAACTCAAATTAATACTGTTTTGCTACGTAAACAACATATTTAGCTTTGCTTTTACACCACACACAATTACCTTTTGGTTTCTCTTCTTTACCAAATAGAGTTCCTCTGATAGTTCCACCATCAGTTTTTGATTTGATGTAGTTTGCGCATTCAATTTTTCCACACCAGTTTGTTTTTACCAATCCACCCTTTTTTTCCAAAATTTTCTTTAATTCTTTGAAATCTCCAGCCTCGCTTAAGTAATTTCTGAAAAATTCGTCAGCCTTTTTTATTAAATTTTTCTGAATGGATTTAAGTAATTTGTTTAAAGCTTTTCTTAATGATTTTTCTTTGGTTGTTATTCTCTTTCTGTTATCTCTTCTAACTAAAACAACCTGTTTCTTTTTTATGTCCTTAGGCCCAACTTCTATTCTTACAGGTACACCTTTCGTTTCCCAATAATTGAACTTCCATCCAGGTGTATATTCCTCTCTATTATCAACTGTTACTCTAAACCATTTCTTTAAATCTTTCAAGATTTCATTAGTCTTTTTAAAGACATCTTCCTTTTCTACTTCTTTATAATAAATTGGAACAATGACAGCCTGATAGGGTGCAATAGAAGGTGGTAGAATTAGTCCCTTATCATCACCATGTATAGCAATCAAAGCTCCGAGAATTCTCCAAACTGCCGAACCATAACAAGTTTGCCAAACGTATTTTTCAGTCTTATCCTTATCTAAAAATTTGATATTGAAAGCCTTTGAAAAATTTTGACCAAGAAAGTGGGTTGAAGGTAGTTGAATTACTTTTCCATCTGGCATTATAGTATCCGCAGCAAATGTATCAACAGCCCCTTTGAACTTATCATGCTCTGGTCTTTTGAAAAATAGAAATGGAATGGCAAATTGTTTATAAAGTGTATTTTCTGTTATCTTTACATCTTCTTCCACCTGCTTCTCAGCCTCTTCTCTAGATGCAAAAATATTATGTGCTTCAATCCAATAGAATTCTCTACCTCTTATGAAAGGTCTTGTATAACTTTCATATCTCCAAACTTGACAGGTTTGGTAGGTTTTTAAAGGTAAATCTCTCCAACTTCTTGTCCAGAGGGAAAACATGGTGTACATTGCGGTTTCAGAAGTTGGTCTAAGTGCTAATTTTTCCTCTAGTTTTTTATAATCACTCCCCCCTTCGGTTATCCAAAAAACTTCTGCTGAAAATTCGGCATGTTCTTTTTCTTTTTTAAGAAAAGATTCAGGGATTACTGAAGGGAACCAAACAGGTTCATGTCTAAACTTTTCAAGTTCCTTTTCTATAAAATCATTCATAAGCTTCATAATTCTTACCGACCAAGGCATGTGAACTAAAAAGCCTTTCACACCATATCTTATATCAGCTAAGCCAGATTTAAGAACTATTTGAGTATACCATTCAGAGAAATTTTCACTTTTTCTAACAGTTATGCCTTCTTGTTCGCCCATCTTTTCACCTAATTAAAATTTGGGAAATAAGAATTAGTTTTTTATTCTGGAAGTGAATCGCCCATTAAATCACTTTTTAATATTTGATTGCAATACTTAAAAACTTTTATAAGTTAGTGAAGATTAGTTAAATAGATAAACATGAGGATAGCTATACTTTCAGATCTCCATTTTGGTTTTTCGTATAGCCTAGAATTAGAAAACGATAGTTTTGAAAATGCAGAAGAAGCTATGGAAAAGGCTTTGGATTGCGATTTGATTTTAATTGCTGGCGACATTTTTGATTCAAGAATACCAAAAACAAGCGTTTGGGCTAAAGCTATAAAAATTTTAGTTAAACCTTTGCTAAAAGAGAGTTCAGGTTTAAAGTTAATTTCTTGCTCAAAAGAGTTGAAAGAAATATCAAAAAGAACCTTATCTCATTTGCCGATAATAGCAATTCACGGCACACATGAAAGGAGGGGTAAAGATGAAATTAATGTTATTGAAGCTCTAGAAAATGCAGGAATTTTAATTCACTTACACCAAAACACAATAGTTTTTGAGAAGGACGGAAAAAGAGTTGCTATTCATGGGATGTCTGGCGTTCCTGAAAGATATGCAAAAGACCTTTTGTACACATGGAATCCTAAACCTTTAGAAAATTGTTTTAACATTTTGCTCCTTCATCAAAGTATCGACCCATTTGTTTATTCTCCACTTGAGCCACCAAGTCTAAATTTATCAAATCTTCCAAAAGGTTTTGATGTTATAATAGATGGACATGTTCATTCTTCTGGCCAAGAAAAAATAGAGAACACTATTCTAATTTTTCCTGGAAGCACAATAGTCACACAATTTGAGAAGAGCGAAGCTTTGGCAGAAAAAGGTTTCTTCAAGCTTGAGATAAATGAGGAAGTTAAAGTAAATTTTGAAAAACTTGAAAAAAATAGAAAGTTTTTCTACGAGGAAATTAAAGTAGAGTCTGGACAAGCTAGGGAGCAAATAGAAAAAATTATTAAAAGAATACTTGGGCAAAAATTTTTGAAGCCACCTTTAATTAAAATAAAAGTAAGGGGAAAGGAAACAGAAATTTCTGACCAAGATTTAAGGGAAATAGAAAAGAAATTTTCTAATCAAGCTATAGTGACTCTAATAAAAGAGCTAGAAATGCAAGAAATTGAAAAAAAGGTTGAGTTTCTAAGAGATTTAAGGGAGCAAAAACTTTCAATCGAAGAAATTGGTCTAAATATATTAAAAAAGAATCTTGAAGAGCTTGGATTTAGTTTTAGTTTTGACTCTGAAAATATATTTGGTCTTTTGAGTGATGGTGAAGTAGAAAAAGTCTTTAACATTTTGGTTGGAGAGCAAACAACTCTTGAAAAAGTTTTGAAAAAATCCCTGGAAGAAAGACAAAAAAGTTTGGAGAAATGGCGATGAAATGATAACAAAAGTTAGATTAAAGAATTGGCGCTCTCATCTAGAGTCTGAGTTTAGGTTTTCAAGTGGAACTAATGCTTTATTTGGAGGAATGGGAAGTGGGAAGACTTCTGTCCTGAATGGAATTTGCTTTGCTCTTTTTGGAAATTTTCCTGACTTGCAAAGCAAAAAAGTTAAGCTCGATGAGATTATAATGAAAAAACCAATAGAAAAAATTAGGGCTGAGGTTGAAGTTTTTTTCGAAGTTAACGGTAAAATATACTCTGTAAAAAGAACTATAGAAAAGGGTAAAGGAACAACCTATTCAGAATTTAGGGAAGGAGGCAAGCTAATAGAGGCCCCAAATTCTCAGCGTGTAACCGAAGCAGTTGAAAAGATTTTAAAAGTTGATTACGAACTTTTTACAAGAGCGATCTACTCTGAGCAAAATGCTCTTGACTATTTTCTTACAATTCCAAAAGGACAAAGGATGAAGAAAATTGATGAACTTTTGATGATAAACAAATTTGAAGAGGCAAGGGCGAACACAAAAACTTTAACTAACAGACTTTTTGACAGGAAGAGTGAAAAACAAAAAATTATAGATCAGGTTGATCTAGAAGCATTAGAAAAAAGCATTTCCGAGTTAAAATCTTCTTTGGCTCAAATCTCTTCTGAAAGAGAGGAATTAAAGAAAAGTTTAGAAGAAATTTCGGAGCAGAAA
>JBBITC010000029.1:0-6860 GCA_037440965.1 Candidatus Aenigmatarchaeota archaeon
CTTTATTTTCAAACCAAGAAGTAAAGAAGCCAAAAAGCAGTAAGCCTTACTTATTAAAATTCTGTAAAGCTTATCTTTTGTCTTCCCTCCTTTCACATACTTTGAGCCAATCACTATATCATAATCTTTAGCTTTTTCAATAAGCTTAATCAGATCTTCTGGTCTATGAGAGCCGTCACCGTCCATTGTGATTATTAAGTCTCCTTTAGCTATTTTCAAACCTTCAAGAATTGCATTACCCAAGCCATTTGTTTTTTGCTTAATTACATTTGCTCCCCTAACTTTTGGTAAAATTTTGCTTTTATCAACTATTATTATTTCATGGTTTATATTGCAAAGCTCTGAGTGAATTCTTTCAACAAGTTCTGAAATGTAAGGCTCATCTTTTGTTGGGATTATAATCGATATCTTTTTCAAACTTTTAGGCATAAATAACTTATAAACAAATAAAAATCTAAAGTTGATTGTATGATTAAGAACATAAGGTTCATAGCAATCTTAGTTTTGTTAGCTATTTCTTCCTATTTTTTGGCTTCCTTTTTCCTTTTCAAACCAGCAGGAGTTATTGTTATTTCTCTGGACGAAAACAATAAGTGCGAAGGGATAAGTGAAGGGAGAATAATAACAGAAATGCGAGGTATGAGAATTTCAAGCGAAGAGGATTTTCAAAATTATGTTGAGAATGTAAAACAAGGAGAATATGTAAGCATGGTTATAAACAACATGCCAGGAGGTTGTATAGCTTTAAATGACAGTTATCTTGGAATAAAAGTGAGCGATATTGAAAGAAAAGGATTAAAATTTGGAATTGATTTGGCTGGAGGTAAAATTTCAACCTTTACTTCTTCTCAAGATTTAAAAAAAGTTAAAGAAATTCTTGAAAAGAGAATAGAAGTTTTTAAAATTCCTGAAGCAAGTCTTTCAATTTCTGACAAGACAATAAAAATTATAACTTTGGAAGATGAAAAGCTTGAGCCATTGCTTATAGAAGGTAATTTTGAAGCAAAAATTTTAGAAGAAGTTAAATTAAAGAACAACACAGGAAAGCTTCCTGTTGGGTCAGAAGATTACACAATAATTCTTGAAAATGGAAAAATAAAGGTTAATGAAATTTATTACAAACAAAATGAAAGTTTTATCCTTAACTCAATAGAGTTTGAAATCAAAAACATAACAAATTCTACTGTTTATCTTGAAGCCTTGATATTTACAAAAAAAGATATTAAGCAAGTCTCAACCTACACTTTTGTTAAGTATGAACCTTCTTTAAGAGCTTATGAATTTAACATTCCGGTAGAAATTTCTGAAGAAGCCTCTGAAAGATTTTCAAAAGTCATAGATAGGATGCCAACAACAGTAGAAGCAGGAACTATTGTTTTGAACGGAAGGCTGATTTATTATCTTGACAAAAAAGAGATGAGCAATTTAGCCATTCCTTTTAGCATGGTTGGAAGAAAAATAACCTCAATTTCTATTCTTGGCTTCAGGGAAAATAGCGAGGCAGCAGCATTAGATAAAAATAAAATAGAAGCTTCTATTAGAACAGAAAATCTTGAACCTATTAAGCTAATAAAAACAGAAGAAGTTAAGCCAACTTATGAAATGTTTGGTGTTTATTCGAGTTTAACTTTTATTTTACTTGAAGTTTTGTTTGTTATTCTAACATTTTTGAGATATAAAAAAGGTAAGCTTTCTGCTTTACTTTTAATTCTCTCACTAATTCAAGTCTTTCTAATTTTTGGAAGTATAGCAATTTCTCAGTATTACATCGAAAACAGCTGGCTAATAAACGTAAACACAATTTTTGGAATTTTGGTAATAGCTTCTTTAACTGCTTTTCAATTTGTTTTAATTCTTGAAAAAAGAGCTAAGAAAAAAGATTTAAGCTTGAGCTATAAGCTCAAAAAATTAATTAGCATCTCTACTCTTCTCAATATTATAGTTGCAGTCTTAGCTTTTACTCTTCTCTTCACCCAATTCAAAACTTTTGGTTTATCTTCACTTTTTGGATTCTTGTTTGGCTTTATTTTCTTAGTTCCTATATACGATGAAATAGCAAGAAAGTCTACTTAAAAACTCTTTCTAAAATTTTTGAGGAGGTCTTTTCTGTTAGAATTCTTGGAAAGATTAAACCCAAAAGAGCGCCTGCAATTAAATCTGAAGGAAAATGAACCCCTGAATAGAGAGAAGATAAAGGAATGAGAATAAGTAAATAAACCATTGAAATTTTTTTAAGCCAGTCTGGAAAATTTTCAGGAATAAAAAAGAAAGATAGATAAGCGATAAAGGCGTGAGAAGAAGGAAATGATGGATCTGCTTTTTTAAACACAAAATTTATTGTTGGGTCTACTTCATACGGTCTTTCTCTCCCAATCAAATACTTTAGAGAAACGACAAAAATATAGCCTACTACAGCAACAACAAAAAGATGAAAAAGTTTTTTGTGTTTTTTTGATTTAAACAAGTCATAAGCAACACAGATGAGATAGATATAAACTGAATAGATTATGAAAATCGAAAGATATGCTAGAAAAATAGAAAAATTGCTGTTAAAAAATTTTACAATTTCTAAGTCTAATTCGGCAAAGTTCATAATTTCACGTACCTTGCTCTGCTTTCACCAAGATAAAATAGAAGCTCTCCACCACAAACAGAACATTTGCCTATCAACGGAGCTCTTCTGAAAGTTTTGTTGCATTTATTGCAAATAAATCCATCGAAATCTGTTAGAACTTCCTCTTGTTTCTTGTGATTAAAAGCTTCGGTAATTGAAAGAAGCCTTCCAAAACTTAATAGCTCAGATTTCTTTATTCCTAAAGCATCAAAAACTCTTTCTAGAGGAGGTAAAAGCTGACTTTCTATGTAATACTTGGAATCTATTTTTAAGTTATGAACTTTAACGTATTCAGGGTCTTCTGCCCTTTCTGAAAGCATTTGTGTACCTTGAATTATAACATAACCAATTCTATCACCAATACCAGGAGCTTCTGCTGTTCTTTTTCTCAATTTTTTAACAAGCTCGACATGGGGTTGAACTCCTTTATATTCTTTTAAAGATTTTGTAATCCCTTTTGTTATGACAAGGTCTTCGATTGGAATTTCGCCCTTGTTCAATTTTCCAAGAATTTCTCTAACATATTTTAACGCTTTTTTTGGGTTCTGCTCTTTCAGTATCATATCAAGAACGTTGTAAAGACTTTTTGAAACTAAATCACACCAGTCCCTTCTAACAGTCTCTATTCCTTTCATCACTATTTTTTCCTTCCAAACGCTATCTGATTTTTCAAAATTCCAGCCTGCATATCTTTTCTTTGTAAGAACTAGTAAAGTTTTGAAAATACCTTCAACCTTCATCTTAACTATACCTTCAAGCTCTTTATTGACAAACTCTACAAGATCTTCCCCAATTCTTGCAGCTTCTTCCAAATCTTTAGTTTTAAGTTTAACCATTATAGAATCAGTATCACCATAAACAACCTCAAACCCTTTCTTGCTTTCAACAATTCTTTTTGTCTTTTCAATAAGAAATCTCCCGCAGCTTGTTATTGTATTTGCGATTTCAAGGGCATAAAGCCTTGCCCTTGGATAGCCAGTATAACCGTAAAAAGCATTAGACATTATCTTCAAAGCATATTGTTTTGAGTTCAAGACCTTTTTTTGATTTTCATCCTTAATTTTTTCCATTTCTTTTTTAACTCTATCTCTCTCTTCTATCAAAAACTTAAGAATCTTTGGTATTATTCCTTCTCTAATCTCTGGCTTAACAAAGCAAGCTTTTGATGGAGTTTCTATTTTTTTACTTTCATCCTCTTCAATAATTAAAGTGGTAGGGCAGATGTTATAAGAAATGAAGATAGAAGGATACATAGAACGGAAGTCCAAGTAAGCTATACAATCTGTGTGAAGTCCAACTTTTGGTTCAAGCACCAAAGCTCCCTTCAAACCTTTTGCTTCCCTTTCCTCCATCCTTGAAAAAACTTCGGAAGAAGAAGGTTTTACTGGAATTACAAAATCCCTTTTGTTGAACTCTCTTAACAATAAATTTTCTACTCTTGCGCTTTCACCGCTATCTAAAACATCTTGCAAGAGAAGACCAGAAACTTTTGAAAGTTCTATAAACTTGCTTAGCATATCTTTCTCCAGCAAAAGCTTCAGAGCAAGTTCAGCATCTTTCCTTGCATAATTTATAAGTTTAAACTTTTCTTCCTCTGACCCATTCCAGAATTTGACAATTTCACTATGGGTTATGTCAACCTTATCCTCATTTAAAAGCTCTTTAGCAACATCCCCTAAACCATACCTCTTAAGTCTTATCAACCCTTTTTCAACAGATTCCTTGACGAGTTCATAAACATCTACAACTATTCTTCCAAATATCGAATTTCTATACCTCAAACCAACTTTCTTAGAAATTGTTTGTTTTTGCTGGCATCTTCCAAGTATTCTTGGGATTTTATTTACTCTCAATCTTTCAAGAATGTACGGTAAATCAAAGTTGTTTATGTTATAACCAACTATTATGTCTGGGTCAAAATTTTTTAATATCTCAACAAACTCTTCGAGCATCTCCTTCTCATTCTTAAAAACTAAAACATCTTTGTCAAACTTTTTTACTGGTTTTGAAACGAGGACTAGTGTGCTATAATTTTCATAAGCAGGGAAAAAAGAAAGACTTATTATGATAATTGGATCTTTAAGAGAGTTTGGCGTTCCTTCTTTTCCTGGAGCAACCTCTATGTCTAAACCCAAATACTTGAAATTGATGTTTAAACCTTCTTCAACTTGCTCGAAAGTTTTTGTATTTATTATTTTGTCTGCCTTTACTACAAGAGTGTTTGTGGTAGTTCCTTCGACTTTAACCCAACTCATACCAGAAATGTTAAAATCTGCCATAAATCTATACTTGAAAAGTATATCTGCCTCAAAAATTTTATCAACAAATTCTTTTTTATTCAACTCCTCCCTAATTTCTGGGACTTTAGAAGGGTCATTAAGTGTTATTTTTAGCATCCTTGTTTTGTTCTTTCTAAAACCTATTGGCAAAAATTTTTCTTCTTCCTTTATCCCAACCAATAATGAGTTATAGTTCTTCTTTAGAAATTGGACAATTTCCTCGTCACAACCTCTTTTTGGAAGGATGTAAAAATATGGTAAAAATTTATCATAAAAAGCACAAACTGTTTTTCCATCTTTTGTTTTACCAAAAACCCTTACTATTGGTTTGTTATTTAACGGGATATAATCACAATCTATAACCTGAAAAATTGTTTCCATATTTTTTAATTAAGCAAAATCTATTTTAATAGTTTCCCTTGTTTTAAGGTTTGCTAACCAGAAAACAGGTTCTGTTATAAAACTTCCTGTTGTAAGAATTGTGGTTCCTTTATAATTTAAAAAAGATTGTGTGTGAAAATGGCCAGAGACCATAAAATCAGGAATTATATCTATAATATATGGATCTTTAACGTAGATTTCCTTAGTTAAACTTGGAAGTTGTCTTTTCTTTAAAAAACTCAAAATAAGTTTGCTTGGTGTCAAAGAAGACCAAGAAGGTGGAAATGTCATAGCAGGATGAAGTATTAAAAAGTTTAAAGATTTTTCTAATCTTAGGAAGCATGGGCTTTTAACAAAAATTTTTTCGGTCTCGATTTCTGGGTCTATTTCACCCTTTAACCAAATATAATAGTAATTCTTAGGTAAATTTTTGAAAAGATTTTCTATATCTTCAATTCTTGAAGAGATATCCCCAAGAATAAAAACATAAAGCTTTCTGTATTCTGAGTTGTTAATCCAATCTAAAAATTTTTCAAAACTCTTTTTATTAAAATTTTTATCATCGATGTGGAAATCAGAAACAAACAAGCAAAATATATCATCGTTTGTTTTACTTATCTCCCTTTTCAAAGGAATTTCTGGGAAGACAACTTTTTTGACAAAAACTCTTTCACCCTCTTTCTCACAAACTATTCCCAAAACTTCGCCCTCTAGAATAAAGTTAAAATTTTCCCTATCTTCAAAAAAAATTGTTTGCTCACCTGTAAAATCCTCAACAATCATGCTCATTTCAGTTTCATCCTTTTCTCTTACCATAACAATTAAAGAAAATTTCCTTGTTTTTGGTGATATTCTATTTATTGAGATTAAATTCACAAGGTCCAGGTGCTTTACCAATAATTTCCTCAATTCTTCGTATCTTGAGGAAAAAAAGTTTGTAAAATCTGAAATAGAAAATAATTTTTGGTTTTTTTCAGGAGTTTTTAATATTTCAACTTCATAAACCAATTTTTTCTCTATTTCTCTAAGAATATCTACTGTTACTGTTAAAGGACAACTTGGAAATTTTTTCAGTTCTTCTAAAAAATATTTTACATTTCCTCTTTCAACCAAATAATCTAAGGCCCTTGGTTCAAGTTGGAGACCATTTTTAATAAATTCTTGTATGATTTCTGTCCTTTTCATAGAACTCATAGAATAATTATTTTTTTAGTATATAAACTGTGAGTCCTTTCTTGCCTTCTTCTTTTGAATGGGGTGTTGGGATTGCTTCAACTTTATCTATTTTAACCAGTTCTTCTAGGTATTTGTTAATAGTATTCCAACTAATTTCTTTACCAATTTTTTTACTGATCATGCTGCGAATTGCATTTATGGAAACAGGTGTTTTTAACTCTTTAAGAACTTCTAGAATAAGATTTTGAATTTCAAACCTTTTACTTGGTCTTCCCCTTTTCATCTTATCACTTCAAATAAAATTTTATGAATTTTCTAAATTAAGTATGAATAGCTGTTAATTAAATTATCTTTAAATTATGTTTATTAACTTTCATATTAAATTTCTGAAAGTTATTAAAAAATAGTTG
>JBBITC010000030.1:0-6821 GCA_037440965.1 Candidatus Aenigmatarchaeota archaeon
ATTTATAAAGTTTGAGAAAATTTTTCTATTTTTGTAAAAATAAGATTGAGAGTTAGATTTTTTATTTTTCTAAGTTTTTAATAATAGTATGAAATTACCGTTTAAATTCCTTGCCTCAATTATTTCTATATCTTTTTTCCTGTTTTTAACTAATTTCTTACTTTTCAGAGAACAAGCTGAAGCACAAGAAGATTATGGAACAAGAATAAAATTTCTTTCGAATGTTATCGGCGAATCCTATCAATCAAATGAAATAATAATCGAAAAGCAGGATTATATCGATGCTTATTTTGAATGGCAATTTATGGAAATAAATAACACCCATTGGCTAGCTAAATTTACCATAAATCAAACTTTTTGGAAGGATGCTACATACTGCAGAGATTTAATAAAACCTACAGAGAAGGCAAACTGCTTTTTAGCATTATGCAACAATTATTTTTTCGATTACTTGAACTGCTCCGATTCGGAAGATAGGACAAAACTCTTAAATGATATAACAAATTTTGTGACTTATCCATTAAGAAATTTAACAGAAAACATTCGGTTTTCTGATTTTCAAATAAACTTAGAAGAAGGTACAGCTTCCTTTTACATAATATTTCCAAACGGTTTCAAAGTTGGGAAAAGGGCAGAGTTTGGTTTCAACTCAACGATAATTTCAACAACTACAACAATTCCTTTTTATCCCAATCAAAGGGCAATATGTAGGGATTCTAACGGTAATATTCATGTAGTTTGGCTATATAATTCAACTTCAATTTACTATGCTAAATCTTCTGATGGTAATACTTGGCAAGTAAATACAAGCTTCTATAAATCAACTTCAACCCTCTACACTCCTCACATTTCTTGTGATGGTAATAATATAACTGTAGCTTTTGCTGAAGGAGCTAAAGCTACAATAGGAATATCAGAAGATTCTGGATTAACATGGGGATGGAAAACTCCAAGAACGAGTTGCGTTTATAGCTTTGTTTTAGCCGAGAGAAGAGGAAACAAAATATATGTAATTTACCAAACTAGTGAATCTTCAACTTGTGGCTATTTCGATATAAGATTTTTTAATTCCTCTGATGGTGGTAATAGTTGGGGGAATGATATTATAGTTTTTGATGGAGACGAGCGTTGGCTTGGAGAAATATTGCAATTTGCATACTACTATTATAAACCATCTTTAGCTGTAAGTGGAACAGGTGGCTTAACAGATACCATACACGTTGTTGCAGAATCGGAAACATACGACGTTGGAACGTTTTATTATTACATTTCTTATAGAAATTCAACAGATTCAGGAGCAAGTTGGAAAACTGAAAAAACATTAATTTCTACAGAGAGTTCGAGATGGTATTATCCGAGCATAACTTTTAATGGAAGTAAAGTTTATGTTACTTATTATTCAGACGATAATAAAACTTACTTTAATTATTCTTCAGATTATGGAGGAACATGGCAAGGAGAAAGAATTGATACTATAAGCGATTTAAGCAAAGCTCAATATGCTTCTGTTACCATAGATGATAAAGGTTATCCAATAGTTTTCTGGCATCAGAATAGCACGAGTGAAAATAAAAGATGGAACATAGTCTACAGAAAGTATAACGGAACGCAATGGCTTCCTTTAGGAGGAGTTTACAATATAACAACAGATATTGCTAGTGATAATATGTATGTAAATACAAAGTATAATTTTAATTTTGATAGAATAGAGTTTGTTTGGAGGAATGGAACTGCTTCGCCTTATAATATAATATATGGTTACATTTTCATAGATAAAACCCCACCAACTTATAGTTTAAATTCAACAAATTCAACAATAGCTGGAAGTAGAGTAAGTCATAATCTTTTCTGGCAGGATAATGTTGGATTAAGCTATGCTATCTTTAGTTTTGATAACTGCACCGGCAGCTTGCAAGACATAAGTGGAATAAGCTTAAGCGGAACTTCAGCTTGGAGCAATTTTACTGTAGGAATAAACTCAACTGTTGGTTGCACGATAAGATGGTGCGTTTATGCTAACGATACTTCAAACAATTGGAATGGAACTTCTTGTCAAAACCCTTTTAGCTATACAACAACTTCTGCAGCATATTTAGAAGTTAATTTAATTTCCCCTCCTCCCTCTTACACAATTTCTCAAAACTCAACTTTCTGGATAAACGCAAGTGTTACTTGTAAACAAGGAAATTGTGGTGAAGTTTTTGGAACAGCAAGATATAACTCTTCTTCTGAAAATCCAGACAAAGCAATTAACACAACCCCAAGCGAGCCTTTTTATATACTCGATTCTTGGAACAATTCTTTAAACCTAGGGGCAAGCAATTTTATTTCTTGTGGTATTTTAAATCAAGACCAAACTTGCAACTTAAGCTGGCTTGTTAACGCAACTGGCAATGCTAACAGTTATTGGAGAATAGGAGTTTTATTTAATTCTTCTTTAGCAGGAATTCAACAAAATCACACAATCAATTCAACAGTTTACATAACTGAATACATAGAAAGCTTAAGCCTATCTTGGCTTTCGATAGATTTTGGTCCATTGATTCCAAGCACTCCTGCAAGCTCAAATCCAGCACCTGGAAATGAAAATAAACTTTACAATATAACTAACACAGGAACAAGCAGTTTAAAAATATGGATAAAAGGAAGTGATTTACAAAACACAACCTACAACTCTTTCATAGGAATTGGGAATTTAAGCTGGAGTAATGTTAGCAACATTTACGATCCTTCAACAGTCTACCAAACAACCTATTACTATAATTTAGTTAATCCTTATCTTACACCAAGCTCAAACCAAACAATTTATTTCTGGCTTTCTGTGCCTGCAGTTTATGCCGGAATTTATAAAGGAACAATAACAATATGCGGAAATTATTCAAGTATATGTGATTAAAATGAAAAAAATAAAAGCTTGCATTTTTCTTTTAATCTTTCTTACTCTAATTCCTCAAGTCCAAGCAATTGGAAGCTTGCAAAAAAGCAATTTTGCAAAAATGGAGAAAGGCGAAACCATAGAGTTTACAGTTTTACTTTGGAACTTAGAAAACCCTTATTTTATTAAAATTGAACCAAAAACTTCAGATAACTTTATTGTTTTTGCTATTCCAAACGAATTCATACTTAACAAATCAAGCATAGGCCCACCTTATGAAAATGCAGAATATGTTTCCCTTCCTTCTGGAGATGTAAAAGCTTTTCCAGTAAAAATTTTAGTTAAAGCTCTTGAAGAAACCAAAGCAGGAAGTTATGAAATACCAATTTCAATAAGAGCAGAAAGCCTTGAAGGTGAAATAAAAGTTGCACAAGAAAAAACTCTTATTTTCAAAATAAACGTTACAGGTTTTGAGAAAGAAGAAATGAAAACTGAAGAAAAGCCTTTAAATAAAACTGAGCCAAAATTAACAGCAGTCTTTAGCTTACCAGAAATTGACTATCGCTACTTTTTTATCGCTCTTTTTATTATAATAATACTGGCAATTTCCTTTCTTATCTATAAGTTTGTTTAAACTTTTCTGCAGATTTTTCTAGAGCTTCTATTCCAGACATAGCTTTACCTGACAAATAAGTTATTAAAGCTCCTCCTCCTACACTTATGTGAGAAAACTTTCTTTTATCTATTCCAAGCTTTTCTATTGCAACTGAAGTATCTCCTCCTCCTATTAAAGTTATTGCATCAGAATCTGCAATCTTTTCAAGAATTTCTTTTGTCCCAATTTCAAAACCTTCTTTCTCAAACTTTCCTAGAGGACCTTTAACTATTATACTTCTAAACTCTTGAATGTACGATTTGTATGTAGCTATTGTTTTAGAGCCTATATCTAGAATAGTAATATCTGATGGTATATTTTCCACGTTTTCCTCTTCCCTTTTTCCATCTTTTTCAAAAGCAACATCTTCTGGCAAAACAATTTCCTTTCCATAATTTTCAATCAAATTTTTTGCATCCTCAAGCAAAGCCAAATATCCTTTTTTCTCCAAAATTTCTAAACTTCCTGAACCTATTTCAAAACCTTTTGCAAAAAGAAAAAGGTTTGCAAGCATGCCACCAGTCAAAACCCTTTCTATACTTTCTGGCTTTTTTTCAAACATATGTTTTAAAACTGAAATGCAATCATCTATTTTAGCTCCCCCCATTATCCATGCATTTATTCCCAAAGGCTCTATAGCTTTTTTAACCTTTTCTATTTCCTCTTCCATAACCCTTCCTGCTATCATAGGCTTTACTAAGGAAAATCCAACTATACTTGAATGGCTTCTATGTGAAACAGAAAAGGCATCAAGTATATAATAATCTATTAAAGGAGAAAGAAATTTGACTAAAGAAGAATTTGCATGTTCCTCAAAACTTTTCTCAACATCTTCATCATCCAAAAACCTAACATTATCTAATAAAAGAACTTCTCCCCCTTTCAATTTCAATATCTCATTTTTCGCTTCTTCCCCTATAACATCTTTAACAAATTTTATTTCAAAACCAAGAACTTTTGATAAAAGTTTTGAATGTTGATCAAGCGAAATAAAATCTTTTTCACCCTTTCTTGATTGATGAGCAATTAAAATTACTTTACAACCATTTTCCACAAGCTCTTTAATAGTTTTTGAATGTGCATAAAACCTTTCGTTTATTTCTAACTCTCCTTTTTCATTCAAATCAGAATTTAAATCAACTCTTACCCCAACAGCTTTTCCTTTCAATTCAAAATCGTCAAGAGTAAAAAATTCCATAATATCATCTTTCAATCCTGAGTTTAACACTTTATTCCTAGCGACTTGTTTGTTTTTTCTATACTCTTAAACTTATCTTTTTCAATTCCTGTTATCGCTCTTATTGCATCTATATTCTCTGGAATTACTATTGCCTCTGAATGAACTGCATGAATCCAGTAAAACTTCTTATCTTTTAAAGTTATTGATTCATCCCAAATAGCTACCTCATACATATCATATCTTGGTCTACATAAATCTCTATATCTTTCAATTATTCTTGAAGTTGCTGTATAGCCATGAGAAGCCTTTAAAATTATTGTTCTTCCTGCATTTTCTAAAGCATTCTTTAGCTCATCTAAAGAGGCCTTTCTTTTTAGTGTTCCACTAACAAAATGTGTGTGAGCTAGAGTTGAAGGAACTTTACAAGCCATTGTTGTTATGTTTATATGCGGCAAGACTGTTTGCAAATCTGGCCCCTGATGAGATGGAATATGAACTTCTGGAACAACAGCATTTATTGGCCCAGGCTTTTCATCCCAAGGGTCTGTTGCCCTTCTCACTAAAACTGCTAAAACCTCTTCAACTCCAAAATTTTTGTCTATGGCATGCAAAGTTCTTACTAGCGAAGTTGTGTTACAGCTAACCACTCTTACTGACTTTGCATTCAAAGCCTTTTCATAGTTTGCTATTGCAACAAAGCTTACATCAGCAACACTCGCTTCTTCCCCACCCTGATAAACAACTTTCACTCCATACTTTTCATACATTGCTTTATTTTTTGCACCAATTCCCGCTGGCGTGCAATCAACAACAACATCAACTTTTTTTGAGGCAAGCAAGTCCTCTAGCAAGCCGTTGACAAACATTCCTGCATTTCTCATCGCTTCTAAGCCCTCTTTATTTGAAACATACAAGTCAGTTTTGTACAAAGGACCTTCTGGTTCTAAAACTGTTCGAAGCCAAGAAGTTGCTGCTACATCTGCAATACCAACAAGCTTCATGTCATCCTGTAGCTTAACAGCATGAGCCACTCTTTTCCCTATCGTTCCTATGCCATTAACAACAACCCTTATCAAGCTCCCACCTTTTATATAATTATTTCTTCTTTAAGATAAAGATACCAGTAAATAAAGCCAATAAAAATCCCACCTAATATATTACCTATTGTTACTGGAAGCAAATTTTTTAATAAAAAACTTGTTATTCCTACAGCCTCAGGATTTTCTAAAATTGCTAAAGGAATTGAAAACATGTTTGTTATGCTATGCTCAAAATTTAAAGTTGCAAATGCCATAACTGGAAAAAAAACTCCCAAAATTTTTTCCCATAAATTTGTTCCAGCAATGCTAAGCAAGATAGCAAAAGCAACTAACAAATTACAAGCAAAAGCCCTTAAAAAAGTTTGAAAATAACCCAAGCTTAATTGATTCATTGCACTTTCAACAACATGGCCTTTAATTGCATTGCCAATTCCTGAGTAAAAAATTAAAAATGAAAAGAATAAAGCACCAAGAAAATTGCCAAAATAAACAATTATCCAGCTTACTAGCATTTGCTTTCTTCTTATTTCCCCCTTTAATAAAGGCATTATCATTAAAGTATTTGCTGTGAAAAGTTCTGAATTTGTTAAAACTATAAGTATAAAGCCAATTGAAAAAGCACTTCCTGCCAAAAGTCTTTCAAAACCTTTTGTTGAATCAAAAGAAACTGCGAATGAAAGTAATGAGCTTAAGCCTATAAAAATGCCTGAAAGAAAGGCAAGAATTAATATTTTTCTAATTGGTAAAGTAGCTTTAGAAGTAAAAATTTCAACCGCTTCTTCAGCCAAATCTTTTGATGACTTCATCATCTTCTCTTAAAATTTATTTTAATTTTAATACTATTTTTAAATATGTGCTTGGCAAAAGTTGGAGAAGTGATAAAAATTGAAGGAAATGAAGCCTTGGTTAAATTTGGAAAAAAACTTGAAAGAATAAACATTTCTTTGCTTAAAAATCTAAAAGAAAAAGATAAAATAATTTGTTCTGGCAATGTTGCAATAGAAAAAGTTGATTAAATTTTTTCACAAGCATAGAAAAAATTAACTCTAATTTTCTCTCCAACCTTTGGTT
>JBBITC010000031.1:0-6600 GCA_037440965.1 Candidatus Aenigmatarchaeota archaeon
AAAATTTCTTTTCTCAAATATTCTTTAATCCAAGATACTATTTTTTCACTAGATTTTTCAAGCTTAATTCCAAACTTTTTTTCTATTTGCTTAACAATTTCATCAACAGAAAGATGCAAAGCTGGTATTACTGGATGAATTGAACTTTCTTCACAAACTTGAATTAAAAAATCACCACAATCTGTTTCAATTATTTTGTTCCTTTTTTCCAAAATTTTTTTTAAACCAATCTCATTAATAACATTTGATTTTGACTTTACTATTTTTTCACCTTTTGGAATAATTTTTAAAAGAATTTCTCTTGCTTCTTCAGCATCTTTTGCTTCAAAAACTTTTATTCCTTGAGATTTCAAGTTTTCTACCGCTTTCTTTTTAAGTTCTTCGAGGTTTGGTACAGAGTATTCTTTGATTCTTCTTAACTCTTTCTTCAAACTTTCGATGTTTACTTTTTCAAAAGATTTTTCTCTATACGAAAGGTATTGCCTGAAAGCTTTTTCACTTGCAATTTTTGCATTTTTAATTCTAGATGAATTTAATATCTCACTTAAACTCATACTTTTAAGTTAATTGAAACCTTATTTATACTTTGGTTTCAATTTTTGAAACCTAATTTTTTGTTAGACGTCTAACACCAATAAAACTCAAAGAAAAGCTTAAATTTGATATAAACAAAATAAAAAATATGAAAACCATACAAAAGCTTATAATAGTGGTGATTATTTTAGCTGGTTTTATTTTTTCAGTTTCTTTTAGCACACTTTATGCTCAAACACATATAATAGAGGGAACTGCTTGCTCATGCACTTTGCCGATTCCTCTCTTAATTCCAACTTTTTCCTCCTTAGGAATTTTTGTTGGTTCAATAGTTTACTATTTGCTATTTCCAAAAATAGAAGAAGGAAAAAGCAAAGAAAGTTTAAACCTTTTTCTAGATTTTCTTGAACCTGACGAAAAATCTATTTTGCAAAAAATTCTTGAAAATAAAGGAAAAATAACTCAAAGTAAGCTTTCCTCCCAGTTTGGCAAGGTTAAAGTTTTTAGAATTTTGGAAAGTCTAAGAAAAAGAGGAATTATAGAGAAAGAGGCTTACGGTAAAACAAACACAATAAAAATTTCAGAAAAATTTAGTGAGCTTCTTTCTTAAGAGCCTCCAATATTTTTGATTAAAACTACAACTTGGGTCAGGAGCTTTTAAATCGTTAAAATAGCCATATGCCCTTGCTCTACAACCTCCACAAACATACTTATAGTCGCATTTTCCACATCCTTCAAAACTTTCCCTATCTCTTATCTCTTTAAGCACAGGAGAATTTCTCCATATATCAACAAGCCTTTGCTCTCTTATGTTTCCAATTTTTATTGGAATAAAAACACATGGTTGAATGTCGCCATTAGGTTCCATTCCACAATAAAGCCTTCCTGCGCCACATCCACCCACAAACTCAGTTAGGGTTTTTGTTCTTCCCTTCAGCAATTCCATTGCTTCCTTGTTAGTAAAGTGAGTAGCTACTGCAGGCCCTTCAGCATATTTTAGAGAAGCAACAGCATATTGTGGAGCAGTGGAGAAAACATCTAGTTTGCAATTAGCATCAACAAGCTTTGAATAAAGAAAATCAAGCAATTCCTCTCTTTCCTTTGGTTCCAAATCTTCTTTAACTATTTCCTTACCTCTTCTTGTTGGCACATAGTTGAAAACTATAAATCTATTAGCAAAAAGCTCTTTTTCCACAAATTCCATAAGCTTAGGGATTTCTTTTAAATTATATTTTGTTGCTGTTGTTGCAACACAAGTATCTAACCCAACTTCAACACAATTTTTTATTCCCTCTACAGTTTTTTTCCAAACCCCAGGAATTCCTCTAAAATTGTCATGAGTTTCTTCAAACCCATCTAAAGAAATCTCAACATACTGAACTCCAGAATCTTTAAGCTTTTTTGCAGTTTCTTTGTTAATCAAAGTTCCGTTTGTTGCTAAGGAAACATAAAAATCTTTTTTTGCAGCATAACTTGCAACTTCAAAAAAATCCTTTCTTATTAAAGGTTCTCCTCCAGAAAAAGCTATAGCTACAACCCCAGCATCAGCAAATTCATCTATGGCCTTTAAAGCTTCTTTAGTTGTTAGCTCATTAGGATCTCTAGAGCCAGCATCTTCATAGCAATGCTTACATTTCAAATTGCAAGCTTTTGTATAATCCCAAACAATAAGAAAAGGTGCATAAGTTGTTTGAGGCCTTTTTATTCCATAATGGGCAATACCTTCTAAAATATTGGTTAAACCTCTTCTTACTATTGGTAATTTTAAAGATTCGATAAAACCTTTCTTTTCTTTTTCTTCTACGCCAAAGGATTCTGCTCCTTTTTCAATAGCAAAACTCACCATTTTATAGCCAATATATTCTTGCAAATTCAATTTAACATCTTCACCAGCATACTTTCTTAAAATTTTATCTAGCTTACTTTCTCCGTCTTTCCTTTTAGCAACCCATCTAAGAAGCATTCTAGAAAAAGGATTCCCAAGCCATTTTTCCACTGTTTTTGCAACTAAATCTGCTTCGTGCATCCAATTTTTATTTTAAGTTAAAATATTAATAAATGATGGAAGTTTTATTCCAAATACTAATAAGTACCTTTGTAGTAAGCCTAATCTCTTTTATTGGAATTTTGATTTTGTTGATTAAAGAGAAGATATTAAGCAAGATTCTTTTATTTCTGGTAGCTTTCTCTGCTGGTTCTTTAATAGGAGCAGCCTTCTTGCACCTTTTACCAGAATCTATGGAAAAAGCTTTTGGAATTGAAATTTTTCTATCAGTTTTATTTGGTTATATTTCTTTCTTTTTCCTTGAAAAGTTTTTGCTTTGGCACCATTGCCATAAAGTTGAACATGTTCATACCTTAGGCTATGTAAATTTAATTTCTGATTCAATCCATAATTTTGTTGACGGACTAATAATAGCTGCAAGCTTCCTTTCAAACATGAACTTAGGAATAATAAGCAGTTTAGCAGTAATTTCTCATGAAATTCCTCAAGAAATAGGAGATTTTGGAGTTTTGCTTTTTAGTGGGTTTAAAAAGAAAAAAGCTTTGATTCTGAACTTTATAGTTGCGTTAGCTGCCTTAGCTGGTGGAATAGTAGGTTTTTTCATTTTTTTCCATGTTGAAAAATTCATTTCTTTGCTTCTACCTTTTGCAGCTGGTAGCTTCATTTACATTTCCTCTTCTGATATGATACCAGAAATTAAAAAAACAGAAGATTTAAAAAGTTCGATATTTCTTTTTCTTATCTTTTTGTTTGGAATTTTCATAATGTTTTCTTCTAAACTTTACTTAGCTTTTGCTTGATAAGATGCCAAAATTTCAAAAATTCTTGGGGAAAAAAAGAATCTTATAAAATTGTACATTACATAAAGCTCTAAAGCAAAAAAGCCATATGCTAAAAAACCCACAGCTGGAATTTCAAAAATTTTTATTTCCTCCAAAATAGGAACAGTATAATACCATTTAGTATAGGCCCAATAATTCCAAAATTCCCAGAGAAATCCACAAATATAACCAGCAACAAAAAGAGAAACAATTTTGGCATATTTTTTCTCTTCTAATTGGGCAAGAATTGACTTTTTATTGTGAAGAACGTATAAAATTGGGTCAATTATCAGTATAAAGCCAGTCCAAACAAAAACCCACATCAAAGAAGAGGAAAAGAAAAATGGCAAAATCATAAAAATTAAGCCAATTAAAATCAAGCTTCTTATCAGGTTTTTATCGTATTTGAACTTAGCTTTTATTTTTATGTTTTCCTTTAAAAAAATAGTTTGAATAAATTCTGCAGTTTCAAAAACTGCTGGGACTATTGTTGAAAAAGAAAGATAACCCATTGCTAATTTTTCGATTGCTGATTCAGGCAAATTCTTATAGTACCAGCCACCTAAAAAAATGTTATAAAACTCGAAGATTAACCAGAAAAGTAAAGAAATAGTGAAAAGGAAGGCAAGCTTTAATTTTTTTCTTGTTATCAAAGAACTTCCTTTAAGCATGAAAATAACGCTATCGATAAAAAGAATATAGCCAAGCCAAACTAATGGTGTAAACCAAAAAACAAATGGCTTAATCCTTAAAAACATAGTTACTTCAGCAAAAATTATCAAAAGCAAACCAGCTAACCCATACTTCCTTATCATCAATTATAATTTGTTTTTGAAAGAATAAATTTTAAATAAATGAAAAAGGATAGAATAGCTATGAAAAAAGTCAAAATCTATACAACACCAACCTGCCCTTACTGTGAAATGGCAAAAACTTTTTTCAGAGAAAATAAAATTGAGTTCGAAGAAATAGATGTCTCCTCTAACAGAGAAGCAGCTATGGAAATGATAGAAAAATCAGGACAAATGGGAGTTCCTGTTATAGAAATAGACAATAAAATAATAATTGGATTTGATGTTAACGCTATAAAGAAAGTTTTAGAGGAAGAGTAAAGCTTAAAAGTATTTAAGTTTAAGTTTAGAAGTAGATAAAATGGCAGAAGAAGAAAAAAAAGAAGTGAAGATCTCTTTAAAATTACCAAAATTTAATGTTTGGATTATATCAACTGTAATTCTAGCTTTTGTAGCAATTGCTATTTGGTTTTTAAAACCTGGACCTACTAGTTTAGTAGTTCAAGTTTTACCTGCAGAAGAAGCAGCCAAAAAGGCCATAGACTATATAAACCAAAACTTGGTTCAAGCAGGAACTTCTGCATCTTTGGTTTCTGTAGAAGATATAGGCTCGGTTTACCAAGTTATAACTTCTTATCAAGGAAGCCAAATACCAGTTTATATTTCAAAAGATGGTTCCATGCTTTTCTTATCAGCTTTCAATACTTCTGAATCTTTAGTTCAAACTCAAACGCAAGCTGAGTTTGATGCTCCAGATAAAGAAAAACCTGAAGTAAAACTTTTTGTTATGAGTTTTTGTCCGTATGGAGTACAAGCAGAGAATTTAATGAAACCTGTTTTTGATTTGCTAGGAACAAAAGCTGACATAAAAATTCATTTCATAGTTAATGTTAATGGCAATACTATTGATTCTGTCGATTCATTACATGGGGCAAATGAAGCTAAAGAAGATGCGAGACAAGTTTGTATAATGAAATATTATACTCAAAAAACTTACTGGGATTACTTAATGGAATTCAATAAAAACTGCTATTCTCTATACAGAGATGATAAAAAGCTCGATGAATGCTGGAAGCAAACTGCACAAAAGTTTGGAATAGATATTGATAAAATAGAAACGTGTGCCTATAGTTCTGAAGGTGTAGAGTTATTAAAAGCAGACGAACAATTAACAAATCAATATGGTGTTACGGGTTCGCCAACTTTAATAATAAATGGTGCAAGATATACAGGAACAAGAAGCTCGGAAGCTTTTAAGAATGCAATTTGCTCAGGTTTTGTTACTAAACCATCAGAATGTTCTCAAAACATAACTTCTTCAAGTAGTTCTTCGCCATCAGGGCAATGCTAACAAATAGGACATTCTTTACAAGAAACTATTGACGGATAAATATTCTTATGTAATTTGCAAATGAGTTTTTCCTTTCTTACTTCTTTACAAATCTTACAAAACTCTTGCTGAATTTTATTACTATCAATCTTTTTAGTAACAATTTCATTTCCCAAATTCTTAATCATTTTCATAACTTTTTCGCTATTCTCCAAAATTTTTACTTTTGTTCCTCTAGATTTTCTATAGTATTGGGAAATTGCAGGTTGAGTTAGACCTAAAAGCTTAGCTGCTTCGTCCTGGGTCAAATTATAGTTTACTATTAATTCTTTTGCTAATAGAGACCTTATTGAAGGAAGTACTGAAGATACTATAACTTCGCAAAAAGGTTTCATAATTTATTATTGTTTAGTTAAGCTTAAATAGTATAACAGCGTTATAATTTTTCATGAGAGCTTATTTAGATTATGCAGCCACAACCCCTACCGACCCAAAAGTTGTAAAAGCAATGCTTCCTTTTTTCAACAAAAAATTTGGAAATACTATGAGCTTGCATTCTTTTGGAAGGGAGGCAAAAAATGCTGCAGAAGAAGCAAGAGAAAAAGTTGCAAGTTTAATAAAAGCAGAAACTAGTGAGATAATTTTTACTGGAAGCGCTACAGAAAGTGATAATTTAGCTTTAAAAGGAATTGCTTTTGCGAATAAAGAAAAAGGTAAGCATATAATAGTTTCTTCTATAGAGCATCATGCTGTTTTAGATGTAGCCAAATGGCTTGAAAAACAAGGTTTTGAAGTTACTTATTTGCCCGTTGATAAATATGGCTTAATAAATATTTCTGATTTAGAAAAAGCTATAAGAAAAGATACAATTTTAGTTTCGATAATGCATGCAAACAATGAAATTGGCACGATAGAGCCAATAGAAGAAATAGGTAAGATTTGTTCTGAAAAAGGGATTTACTTTCATACGGATGCTGCTCAAAGTTATGGGAAAATTGATATCGATGTAAAAAAAATGAATATTGATTTGCTAACAGCAAGTGCTCACAAGGTATATGGGCCAAAAGGAGTTGGCCTGCTTTACATAAGAAAAGGTGTGAAAATTGAACCTTTATTGCA